>NZ_JAAAXQ010000220.1 GCF_009916105.1 Streptomyces sp. GC420
GTGCCGGCACCGGACAGGGCGCGGACGGTGCGGGAGGGGCTGGGGCGGCCCAGCCGCTCGGCCATCCACACGCTGGTCTCGGTGAGCCGGCCGAGGTCGACACCGGTCTCGATGCCGAGGCCGTGGAGCATCCACACGAGGTCCTCGGTGGCGAGGTTGCCGGTGGCGCTCCTGGCGTACGGGCAGCCGCCGAGGCCGCCGGCGGAGGCGTCCACGACGGTCACGCCGTGCTGGAGGGCGGCGAGTGTGTTGGCGAGTGCCTGGCCGTAGGTGTCGTGGAAGTGGACGGCGAGCGCTCCGGCGGGCACACCCGCGTCGGCGAGGCCCTTCAGGAGGGCCGCCACATGGCCCGGCGTGGCGACGCCGATGGTGTCGCCGAGGCTCAGTTCCTCGCAGCCGAGGTCCGTCAGGCGGCGGCAGACCCCGACCACCTGGGCGACGGGGACGGGGCCCTCCCAGGGGTCGCCGAAGCACATCGAGACGTAGCCGCGGACCCGCACCCCCTCGCGGCGGGCGTGGCGCACGACGGGGTCGAACATGGCCAGCGACTCGTCGACCGTCCGGTTGAGGTTCGCCTTGGCGAAGGACTCGGTGGCGCTGGCGAACACCGCGATCTCGCGGGCGCCGAGGGCGAGCGCCCGCTCCAGACCACGCTCGTTGGGCACCAGCACGGGCAGCCGTGCGTCCAGCTCCCGCACCAGGGGGAACAGTGCCTCGGCGTCGGCGAGCTGGGGCACCCACCTGGGGTGGACGAAGCTCGTCGCCTCGACGGTGCCGAGCCCGGCCCCGGTGAGCCGCCGCACGAACTCGGCCTTCACCTCGGTGGGGACGACCGTCTTCTCGTTCTGCAGGCCGTCGCGCGGTCCGACCTCGTGGATGCGTACCCGTGCCGGGAGCCCGGCCGCGGGCACCGCCATCGGCAGGCCCGGGATCATGCTTCGCCCTCCTCGGTGTCGCCGTTCCCGGCGTCGCTCTTCGCGGCGTCGCTGTCCTTGTCGTCGTCCGGGACGACGACGGCCAGCACCTGGTCCATGGCGACCGTGCTGCCCGGCGTCACGTCGAGTTCGGCGACGGTGCCCGCGTGGGGGGCCGAGATGACGTGCTCCATCTTCATCGCCTCGACCACCAGCAGACTCTGGCCCGCCACGACCCGGTCGCCGACGGCCACCTTCACGACCGTGACGGTTCCCGGCATGGGCGCGGTCAGCGAATCGGCCCCGGCGTGCGCGCCGCCGGTGAGCGCCGCCTCGACGGGATCGTGGTCCAGCACGCTCCACGCGTCCCCGTCCCGGCCCAGCCAGGTCCCCCCGGCGGCGACCGCCCGGGCGAAGGTCTCGGTGGCGCCGCCCCACTCGACGGAGACCCGGTCGGCGTCCCGCGCCACGACGCGCGCCCGCACGGGGGCGGTCGCGGGGGCGCCGGCGACGGCCGGTTCGCCCGACGCGTGACCGTCGCCGTGTCCGGGCTCCACGACGACCTCCGCGTCGCCCGCCGTGCCGCGCACCCGGACGCGCACCGGGTCGTGACCCGGGACGCGGAAGTGGTGGACGGTCCAGGCCGGTTCTCCGCCGAGGCGCCAGCCGGAGGGGACCGAGAACGGGTCGATCCACCGGCCGGGGGCCGCAGGGCCGCCCGCGGCGGACCCGGGAGTCCCGGGGGCCATGCCCGCCTGCCGCAGCAGGGCCGCCACCCCGTACACCTCGTCCGGGACCGCCGACGGCACCAGCGAGGCCGCGTCGCGGTCGACGAGGCCCGTGTCCAGGGCGCCCGAGACGACGGCGTCGTGGGCCAGCAGCCTGCGCAGGAAACCGGTGTTGGTGTCCACGCCGAGCAGCACCGTGTCGGCGAGGGCGGCGCGCAGGCGGCGCAGGGCTGTGGGCCGGTCGGGACCGTGAGCCACGACCTTGGCGAGCATGGGGTCGTACGACGTGCCGATCTCCGTGCCCGGCAGGAGACCGGAGTCGACGCGGACGCCGGGCCCCGCGGGTTCGCGCAGGGCGAGGACGGGGCCGCTCGACGGCAGGAAGTCCACCCGGCCCGCGGCCGAGACCCGGGCCGTCTCGGCGCAGACGCGGGCCTCGACCGCGTGCCCGGTCAGGGTGACGTCCCGCTGGGTGAACGGCAGCGGTTCGCCCGCGGCCACCCGGAGCTGCCACTCCACCAGGTCGAGACCGGTGATGAGCTCCGTCACCGGATGCTCCACCTGGAGGCGGGTGTTCATCTCCATGAAGTAGTACGAGGCCGGGTCGTCGCCGGGGACGATGAACTCCACCGTGCCGGCTCCGCGGTAGCCGCAGCTGCGGGCCGCCTGGACCGCTGCCTCGCCCATCGCCGCGCGGGTCTCCTCGTCCAGCAGGACCGAGGGGGCCTCCTCGACGATCTTCTGGTGCCGGCGCTGCAGGGAGCACTCGCGCTCCCCGAGGTGAACGACATTGCCGTGGGCGTCGGCGAGCACCTGGATCTCGATGTGGCGCGGCCGGTCCACCCACCGTTCCACCAGCAGCGTGTCGTCGCCGAAGGAGGCCCGCGCCTCGCGCCGGGCCGCCGCGATCTCCTCCGCGAGGAGTTCCTCGGCGCGCACCAGCCGCATGCCCTTGCCACCGCCGCCCGCCGAGGGCTTGAGCAGCACCGGCATCCCGATCTCCCGGGCCGCGGCGGCCAGTTCGCCGTCGGTGAGGCCGCTGCCCGAGGATCCGGGCACCCCGGGGACCCGTGCCGCCCGCACCGTCTCCTTGGCACGGATCTTGTCGCCCATCAGCCGTATCGCCGAGGCAGGCGGGCCGATGAAGGTCAGGCCGGCCTCCTCGCAGGCGGCGGCGAACTCCGCGTTCTCCGCCAGGAAGCCGTAACCGGGGTGGACGGCGCCGGCGCCCGTCCGCGCGGCGGCCTCCAGCAGGCGCGGCACCGACAGATAGCTCTCGGCCGCGGGCGCCGGCCCGATCCGTACGGCGGTGTCCGCCTCCCGCACATGACGGGCGTCCGCGTCCGCGTCGCTGAACACGGCCACCGAGCGGACACCCATCGCGCGCAGGGTGCGGATGACGCGCACGGCGATCTCGCCGCGGTTGGCGACGAGAACGGTGTCGAACATGCCGGACCCCGCATCCCGGGTCCTCACGTCTTCGGTCCTCACGTCTTCGGTCCTCACGTTCCCGGATCCAAGGGCGCGGGCCCCCGGGCCCCTGGTCCTCAAGCCTTCAGCCTCCATGTCCTCACTCACATCCGGAAGACGCCGAAGCCGGGCTCGCCCAGCGGCGCGTTGGCGCAGGCGGTCAGCGCGAGACCGAGCACCTGCCGGGTCTCCAGGGGGTCGATCACGCCGTCGTCCCACAAGCGCGCGGTCGCGTAATAGGCGTTGCCCTGGGTCTCGTACTGCTCGCGGATCGGCGCCTTGAAGGACTCTTCTTCTCCCGCCGGCCAGGACTCCCCGCGTGCTTCGAGCTGGTCCCGCTTGACCGTCGCGAGCACCGAGGCGGCCTGCTCGCCGCCCATCACCGAGATCTTGGCGTTGGGCCACATCCACAGGAACCGCGGCGAATAGGCCCGGCCGCACATGGAGTAGTTGCCCGCGCCGTAGGAACCGCCGATGACCACGGTCAGCTTCGGGACCCGGGTGCATGCCACGGCCGTCACCATCTTGGCGCCGTGCTTGGCGATGCCGCCCGCCTCGTAGTCCCTGCCGACCATGAAGCCGGAGATGTTCTGCAGGAACAGCAGCGGGATGCCGCGCTGGTCGCACAGCTCGATGAAGTGGGCGCCCTTCTGGGCGGACTCGGAGAACAGGATCCCGTTGTTGGCGACGATGCCGACCGGATGCCCGTGGATCCGGGCGAAGCCGGTGACCAGGGTCGTGCCGAACTCGGACTTGAACTCCTGGAAGCGGGAGCCGTCGACGATCCGGGCGATGACCTCCCGCACGTCGTAGGGGGTGCGTGAGTCCACGGGGACCGCGCCGTACAGACCGTACGGGTCGGCCTTCGGCTCCTCGGGCGGCTCGACGTGCCAGGGGAGGGGGCCGCGCTCCGGCAGGGTCGCGACGATGTTGCGGACGATGCGCAGGGCGTGCGCGTCGTCCTCCGCGAGATGATCCGTCACTCCGGAGACGCGCGAGTGGACCTCGCCGCCGCCGAGTTCCTCCGCGGTCACCACCTCCCCGGTGGCGGCCTTCACCAGCGGCGGACCGCCGAGGAAGATCGTGCCCTGCCCGCGCACGATGACCGCTTCGTCGCTCATCGCGGGGACGTACGCCCCGCCCGCCGTGCAGGAGCCGAGGACGGCGGCGACCTGCGGGATGCCCGCACCGGACATCCTCGCCTGGTTGTAGAAGATCCGCCCGAAGTGCTCCCGGTCGGGGAAGACCTCGTCCTGCATGGGGAGGAAGGCACCGCCGGAGTCCACGAGGTAGACGCAGGGGAGGCGGTTCTCCAGCGCCACCTCCTGCGCGCGCAGGTGCTTCTTCACCGTCATCGGGTAGTACGTCCCGCCCTTGACGGTGGCGTCGTTGGCGACGACCACGCACTCGCGGCCGCTGACCCGGCCGATGCCGGCGATGACCCCGGCGGCCGGCGCCGCCCCGCCGTACATCCCCTCGGCGGCCAGCGGGGCCAGTTCGAGGAACGGCGAACCGGGGTCGAGGAGCGTGTCCACGCGGTCGCGCGGCAGCAGCTTGCCCCGCGCGGCGTGCCGCGCGCGGGCCTTCTCGCCACCGCCGAGCCGGGCCGCGGCGAGCCGTGCCCGCAGCTCCCCGGCCAGCTCGCGGTGCGCCGCCTCGTTCGTCCGCCAGGCCTCGGACGCGGGATCGGCCGCGCTCGCCAGCACTGGTGCCTGCTGCATGTTCTGGAGCCCCCTTGCCTGTGAGGCCAAGCTCTTCCGCCGGTCAGCTCTGTTAATGAGCGTTAACCCGTTTCCATCAGGTTAACGAGCGCTAACAGCCTTGTCTAGAATGAACTCCCATGAGCACGAGTGCATCGAGTCCGGCCCTCACGCGGCGCGAGCAGATCCTGCGGGAGGCCGCCCGGCTCTTCGCCGAGCGCGGCTTCCACGGCGTGGGCGTGGACGAGATAGGCGCCGCGGTGGGTATCAGCGGCCCCGGGCTGTACCGGCACTTCGCCGGCAAGGACGCGATGCTCGCCGAACTGCTGGTGGGTATCAGCGGCCGGCTGCTGGACGGGGGCCGCAGGCGGGTGCGCGAGCGTCGGGCGTCCGCCGCCGAGCTGCTCGACTCGCTGATCGAGGGGCACATCGACTTCGCTCTCGACGACCGTCATCTGATCACCCTGCACGACCGAGAGCTGGACCGCCTCCGGGACAGCGACCGCAAGCTGGTGCGCCAGCTCCAGCGGCAGTACGTCGAGCTGTGGGTGGACGTCGTCAGGGAGATCTACCCGGGGCTCGCCGAGGCCCAGGCGCGCGCCGCCGTGCACGCCGTCTTCGGGCTGCTCAACTCCACCCCCCACCTGGGGCGCCCCGGCGCGCTGCCGGGCCGTGCGGCCACGGCCGCGCTGCTGCACCGGCTGGCGCGCGGCGCGCTGGCCGCCGCGGACGGGTCGGCCGCCTTGTGAGACGGCTCTGGACAGCCGGAGTGACGTGCGGGTAACTTACGCTGAGCAAGCGCTTAGAAATAGCTCCACGCTGCTCGAAGGAGGCGTCAGTGCGCCGTACGGTGTTCAACGAGGACCACGAGGCGTTCCGGGAGACCATTCGCGCCTTCATCGAGGCCGAGGTCGTACCGGTGTACGACGAGTGGTTCGCCGCCGGCCAGGCGCCGCGCGACTTCTACTACAAGCTCGGTGAGCTGGGCGTCTTCGGCATCAACGTGCCGGAGGAGTTCGGCGGTGCCGGCCTGGAGTCCCACAAGTTCGAGGCCATCCAGTACGAGGAGACCGCCCGCGCGGGCGTCACCTTCGGCGGCTCCGGCGTGCACGTCCTGCTCGCGCTGCCCTACATAAAGATGCTCGCCAACGACGAGCAGAAGAAGCGTTACCTCCCGAAGTTCGTCTCCGGCGAGGAGATGTGGGCCATCGCGATGACCGAGCCGGGCACCGGCTCCGACCTCGCGGGCATGAAGACCACCGCCAAGCTCTCCGAGGACGGCACGCACTACGTCCTCAACGGCGCCAAGACCTTCATCACCGGCGGCGTCCACGCCGACAAGGTCATCGTCTGCGCCCGCACCGCCGCGCCGACGGCCGAGGACCGCCGCTTCGGCATCTCGCTGTTCGCCGTGGACACCAAGTCCCCGGGCTACTCCGTCGGCCGCAAGCTGGACAAGCTGGGCCTGAAGGTCTCCGACACCGCCGAGCTCGCGTTCGTCGACGTGAAGGTGCCCGTCGAGGACCTGCTCGGCGAGGAGAACAAGGGCTTCTACTACCTCGGCGCCAACCTGCCCTCCGAGCGCTGGGGCATCGCCTTCGGCGCCTACGCGCAGGCCAAGGCCGCCGTCCGGTTCGCCAAGCAGTATGTGCAGGAGCGCACCGTCTTCGGCAAGCCCGTCGCCGCCTTCCAGAACACCAAGTTCGAGCTGGCCGCCTGCCAGGCCGAGGTGGACGCGGCCGAGGCCGTCGCCGACCGCGCCCTGGAGGCCCTGGACGCCGGCGAGCTGTCCGCCGCCGAGGCCGCCTCCGCGAAGCTCTTCTGCACCGAGGTCGCCCACCGGGTCATCGACCGGTGCCTCCAGCTGCACGGCGGCTACGGGTACATGAACGAGTACCCGATCGCCCGCCTGTACGCGGACAACCGCGTCAACCGCATCTACGGCGGCACCAGCGAGGTCATGAAGATGATCATCGCCAAGGACATGGGCCTGTAAGGAACATTCCTTTGAGCGAGGCGTTGCAGTCCCTGCTCGATCTGCTCGACCTCGAGCGGATCGAGCGGGACATCTTCCGGGGTGCCAGCCGTTCCGCGGTCGTGCCCCGCGTGTTCGGCGGCCAGGTCGCCGCCCAGGCCCTGGTCGCCGCCGGCCGCACGGTCCCCGAGGACCGGCCCGCGCACTCCCTGCACGCGTACTTCCTGCGGCCGGGCGACCCCGGCGCGCCCATCGTGTACTCGGTCGACCGCATTCGCGACGGCCGCTCCTTCACGACCCGGCGCGTCGTCGCCGTCCAGCACGGGCAGCCGATCTTCCACCTCTCCGCCTCCTTCCAGACCTGGGAGGAGGGGTTCGACCACCAGGCGCCGATGCCGGCCGCGCCCGACCCGGAGACCCTGCCGACAGCGGCCCAGATGCTGCCGCGGTACGCCGACGTGTTCGCCGATCCCGGTGTCGTGGACCGGCTGCTGGAGGCCCGTGCCGCGGTCGACCTGCGCTACGTCGGGGACCCGCCGTTCGCCTCGGTCGGCGAACCCCGCGAGCCGCGCTCCCAGGTGTGGTTCCGCACCAACGGCAAACTCGCCGACGACCCTCTGCTGCACGTCTGCCTGGCGACCTACGTCTCCGACATGACGCTGCTCGACTCGGTGCTCCTGGCGCACGGGCGCGGCGGCTGGTCGACCGGCGACGTGGTCGGCGCCAGCCTCGACCACGCGATGTGGTTCCACCGGCCGTTCCGCGCCGACGAGTGGCTGCTGTACGACCAGGAGTCCCCGTCCTCCTCGGGCGGCCGCGGCCTCGGCCAGGCCCGCATCTACACCGCCGACGGGCGGCTCGCCGTCTCCGTCATCCAGGAAGGGGTCGTCCGGATCCCCCGCTGACGTCCGGGCCCGTCGCACCGGTCGCGATCACGACCGGTGCTCCCGGACGCACGTCCGGGCCCGGCGGGTCGGGCGGGCACCGCCGCCAGGCGCGGACCCGCCGGACCTGCCGGGCGCCGGGTGCGCCGGACGACCGGGGCGGCGCCCTGCCCGCCCACCGCGGCCACCGGTACGGTCACGCCGCCGGCCGCCCAGCCTCCCGCACGCGCGCATGCCCGCACGGCCCGGGCTCTCACGACGTGCCGGCGGGCGGCGGACGGCGGGTGCGATGCCGGGCGGTGTCCGAAGGGCCCCGACTCCGCAGGCCGGCCCCCACGGTCCCGGCCACGGCGCAACCGGAAGCGCCAGCCACACCGGGCAGCGGCCGGGCACGGCTGCCTGCTCGCCGGCGGCCAGGAAGCACCGGCCGGCGGTGCTGCGATGCCCGTCGACGAGGAAGCCGCCGTGTTCGCCGCGCGCAGGGCCGAGCGGGGTGGACGGCTCGTCCCGGCGCGGATCCCCGCGGTGAGGACGCGACGGTCCCGGCCCGCACGGGCGGCCGTCCGCCGTGCCGGCGTCCTGCCGGATGCCCGGCCGCCCAGCCGGAGCGCGCGGGCGACGGAGTCCAGGACGGCGTCGGAGAAGTTCTGCGTCCTGCCCTGCTCGATGCGGGTGTAGTAGTCGACGCTGATGCCGGTCGGCCGGGCTGCCTCCTCGCGCCGCAGCCCGGGCACCCGGCGGCGGCCCGGGCCCTTTGCCGCGCCGGGTCCGTCCGCGATTCGTCGCCGAACTGACCGGGCCTCACGACGTGGCCGCGCGACGGCGGTCGGGGCCGGGGGCGTGCCCGGGCCGTTGCGCGCCCAGAGGCAGTCCGGCCAGGACCAGGAACCCGCCGTCTTCCTCGCCGGCCGCGCGCAGGGTGCCGCCCAGCAGCGCCGCGCGTTCGCGCAGTCCGCGCAGACCGTGGCCGCCCGAGGGCAGGGTGGCGGGCGAGGCGCCGGCGGGCGGACCGTTGCGGACGCTGATGCGCAGCTCCCCGTCCTCCATGGCCAGTGCGGCGGTGACCCGGGCCCCCGGAGCATGCTTGCGCGCGTTCGTCAGGGCTTCCTGGACGATCCGGTACGCGGCCCGCTGCACCGAGGCCGGGCACTGGCTCTCCAGCGCCGGGTCGACGCAGAGCCGTACCCGCGGACCCGCGTCTCCCAGCAGCGCCGGCAGGTCCGCGAGGCCCGGACCTCCCGCCGGTTCCGATGCCGGTGCGGCCGACTGGCTGGGCGGCCGGCCGGGCGGCTGTGACGCGCCGCCCGGCAGCGGTACCGGGAGCGGCACCGGGTCCGGGTCCGCGTCCGGCTGCAGTGCGGCTCCCGCCGCCGCCTCCGGGAGCCGCAGAAGCCCCAGCATCTGCCGCAGCTCCTCCAGCGCCCGGCTGCTGTGCTCCCGCACCCCTGCGGCCATCGAGCGGCCGGCGTCGTTCCCGGCGACCGATTCCAGGGCGCTCGCCTGGAGGGCGATCAGGCTGATGTGGTGCGCCACGGTGTCGTGCATCTCGCGGGCCAGCCTGGCCCGCTCCGCGGCCACCGCCTGCTGCGCGGCCAGCGCGCGCTCGCGTTCGCGGCTCGCGGTCAGCTCGGCCAGCCGCAGCGCCAGTTCACCGCGCTTGCGGAAAAGCAGCCCCAGCGCGGCGGGCGCCGTCGCGAGGAGGCCCGAGAACAGCGCGGCGAGCGTCGTGTCCTGCCAGGACCAGGAGACCTCGCCGAGCCACGGCCACGGCACGAAGGAGACCACGGCGACGGCGAGCGCTCCGGCCGCCGGTTCCCAGCGGTGCCGGGCGCGCGCCGCGAGTGTGCACAGCGCGAAGATCACCGGCAGCCACAGATAGCCGGAGGCGAGCGAGGGCAGCGCCAGCACCATCACCGTGCGGGGGAAGCGCCGCCGCAGGGTCAGTGCCCCGGCCGTGAGCAGCGCCCCGGCCAGTTGCGCGTCGGAGAGGTAGTCGCGCAGCGCCAGCGTTTCCAGCACGCACAGCGCGAGGACGGCGGCGTTGACGATCGAGGGGCGGGGCACCGCGGCTCAGCCCCTCGCGGCGTACACGGCGCCGGCCAGGGCGACCCTGTTCGGTGCGTTCAGCTTCCGCTTGAGCGCGCCGATATGGGTCTTCACCGTCGTCAGCCCCATGCCGAGCCGTTCCGCGATCGCCGAGTTCGGCAGCCCGTCGGCGACCAGCGCCAGCACCTCCCGCTCGCGCGGTGTGAGCCCCGGCAGGTCGGGCAGACCCGGCAGGCCGGGAGCCCCGTCCCCGGCGGCGTCCCCGGTCACGGAGGTTGCCGCGGTCGGTGCGGACGAGACGGCGGCTACAGAGGCCGGCGGCCGGGCGGACAGCGCGGAGAGGACGGAGTGGCTGACCGCCGGGGTGCACACGACACCGCCCGCCGCCAGTACCCGTACCGACTCGATGAGCAGCTGCGGCGGCGAATCCTTCAGCAGGAACCCCGCGGCGCCCTCACGCAGCGAGGCGTGGAGATGCCCGCCCGTGGCCATCGCGGTGAGCATCGCCACCACGGGAGGCCGGGGCAGCGCGCGCAACTGCCGCAGCACGGTCAGCCCGTCCACCGTGGGCATGTGCACATCCACGAGTACGAGGTCGGGGCGGGCCGCCTCGGCCTCCGCGAGGGCCCCCGGCCCGTCGCAGGCGCCGACCACCGTGATGCCCTCGGCGGACCCGAGGACATGCTGGAGCGCGACGCGTACAAGTTGCTCGTCGTCCACGAGCAGCACGCGGATCATCCGTTCCACTTCCTCTCCCGCTCTCTTCCGCTTTCCGTCCGCCTCCGGCCTCAAGTCGTAGACGGGGGATCGTACCTACGGCGGACGCCCGGCTTCCGCCCTCCTGACAGGATCAATGGCGGGCCGAGGGGCGCACCACCGGATGGGACCAGATCCGGCACGGACGCCGGGTAACCCTCGGTCCCTCGCCAGGGGGCGCCGCCGGAATCGAAACGGGGTCCCGGGCCGGGTCGTTCCGTACCTGGGGACGGCCGCCGCCTCTGGCTGCTCCCGGACGTGCCGACCATCCCCCGGCACGTCCGGGACCAGTGGCATGTCCGGGCCCGGCCGCGGGTGACCGTTCCCCGCTGTCCCCGCCGTTCCCCCTCGGGGCCCGCTCGGGCCCGCTCGGGCCCGCTCGGGCTCCCTCGGATCCGCAGGCCCCGGGCCCCGGGGTCAGGCGGCTTCCAGCCCGGCCGCGTCCAGCAGATACGCCGTCATCGGGTCGTAGAACCGCGGGTCGACGACGTGGTCGTCCAGCGGTACGACGACGGAGAGCGTGCCCTCCGCCTCACCGAGGAACAGCGCCGGGTCGTTGCAGTCCGCGAAGCCGATCGTCTCGATGCCGCGCCGGCCCGCGCAGCCCGCCCAGCCGTGGTCCGCGAAGACGAGGTCGGGGCGCGGCCGCCCTTCCCGCTCCAGTCCGTCCAGGATCGCGGCCATCGGCTCGGGAGAGTGCGTGTGCCACAGGGTGGCGCCCCGCTCCAGCACCGCGACGTCCGCGAACTGGAAGACGTACCCCTCGTCGGCCGTCAGCCCGGACGGGATCACGACGATCTCGCAGCCCGCCCTGCGCAGCGCGCCCGCGACCGACCGGTGCACGTCCAGCAGCCCGCCCGGGTGCCCCGTCGCGAACAGCACCCGCTGACCGTCCGCGGCGGCCTTGCGCAGCACGGCTCCCGCCCGCTCCAGCGCGTCCACGGTCAGCTCCGGGTCGATGGTGTCCTGCCCGAAGCGGAACCCCGGGTCGTCCACGACCCCGCACCGCTCGGCCATGACGGCCAGGACGTCCTGCTCGTCCGTCCAGCGGTCGCCGAGCTCCAGGCCGAGCCAGTAGTGGCGGTCGCCGTTCGCGAGCTTGCGGTAGTGCGAGAGGTTGTTGTCCCGGGGGGTGGCGACGTCGCCGGCGATACGGGTGCGGACGAGATGGTCGACGAGGGCTGCACGGCTGGGTATCGGCATGCGGTCCATTGTGCCGCCCGGGCCGGGCAGGGGCCTTGCCGTCCCGAACGGTGGAACCACCGTCACACTGGGCCGTGTTGACGCGAGGGCCGCGCGCGAGGCCGTGAACGGCGCGGTGAGCGGATGACGGCGCCGCTGTGAGCGGGCCGCGGGCCGCCGGCCCGGTGGGGCCGGCCTCACACCCTGCGCAGGGCGAACCACAGCTCCATCCGGGTGTCCGGGTCGTCGAGGTCGCAGTGGAGGAGGGCCGCGCAGCGGGCGATGCGCTGGCGGACGGTGTTGCGGTGGACGGAGAGGGCGACCGCGGTGCGGTCCCAGCTGCCGTGCAGCGCGAGCCAGGTGCGCAGGGTCTCGGTGAGAGCGGGGCTGGGGCCGAGCGGGGCCAGCAGGGCGCGGGCATGGGCGTCGGCGTCCTCGGGCGGGACGAGGGCGTCGAAGCCGCCGCCGGGGGCGTGCCGCACCAGTGGCGCGCGGGTCGCCTCGGCGCGGCGCAGGGCGCGTCCTGCCTTGGTGTCGGCGGCGGCGAGGTCGGCCGGCCCGGCGGGTGGGCTCACGCCGAGGGTCCAGCCCGGCTGGGCGGAGATGCCGCGGGCGGGGTCCACCAGAACGCGTACGACGTCCCGGCCCGAGTCCACGAGGTCACTGCCGAGCGCGGCTCCCAGCGCCGCCGCGTCGTGGGCGGAGACGTCGTGGGCCGTGGCGTCCTGAGCGGCGGCACCGGTCGCGCTCGCGTCGAGCGGTCCGCCTCCGGGTCCGCGTCCCGGTCCGCCTCCGGGTCCGCGTCCCGGTTCGGCGGCGGTCCCGACTCGGGTTCCGTCCTGCGGCGTGCCGGGGCTCCAGCCCCGCCCGGAGGCTCCGGCCGTGCGGTCGCCGCTCCCGCTCCCGGTCGCCGCCTCTCCGGGCGTCGAGGCCGTGCCCGTGCCCGTGCCCGGCCCCCCGCCTCCCGTGCGGCGTGCGTGCACGACCACCCACTGCGGTCCGGCGGCGGCGAGGCCGTTGACGGCCGCGGCACCGGCACCGGTCCCGGTCCCGGTCCCGGCACTGGCACCGGAAGGGCGGTCGCGGATCGGGACCGCCAGCAGCGGGGCCACCTCGGCGACCGGCTCCCCGAGCAGCAGCCGGACCAGCGCGGAGGAACGTGCCGCCTCGGCGGTGTCCTGATGGCGGGCGGTCAGCAGCGACAGCAGCACGGAGGCCACGCCGGCGATCGTGTGGTCGCCCGGTTCGCGCCGCTCCGTGACCAGGCCGAGCACGGGGCCGTCCCCGGCCAGGGCGTAGGCGGCGAGCCGGGTGCCGCCGACGGTGTCCGTGGCGGAGGAGGGCGCCCGGCGCCGCGCGGGGGCGCCGGACCCGCCGTCCGCGGCGGGACGCACCACACCCGCCAGCCGGGCCAGCGCCCGCCGTACGTCCGGCGCCGGATCGCCGCCCGCCGACTCCAGCAGGGCCCCGTCCCGGCCGAGCAGGCAGGTCCGGCCGCCGAGCCGGGTCGCGAGCTGCCGCAGTACGGCCGGCACCGGATCCGGGCGTGACGCAGCGGCGGCGAGCTCCCGCTGGGCCTCGGCGACCCGCCGCAGCTCGGCGTTGCGCGCCTCTGCCATCAGCCGCCACACCGCACGCGCGACCGCCGAGAACGGCGTTCGCGGTGGTACTTCGAGCAGCGGCAGCCCGTACCGGTCGCACGCGGCGACCAGCGCGCGCGGCACCGTGTCGTGGACGGGCGCCACGCCGAAACCGAGCGCCGCGCCGCCCGCCTCGACGATCCGCGACACATAGCGGTCGAGATGAGCCCCCGCGCCCACCGCCTCCTCGAAGTGGACGCCCGCCGACAGCAGCAGCTCACCGCCCAGGAGATAGGGGTACGGGTCCTCCATCTCGCTCGCGTGCACGCCGAGGACCGCCGGATCCCCGCCCGCGGGAGCCACCACCAGCCGCAGCCCGAGCTCCCCCTGGCCGAGCAGGGCCGACAGCGCGACGG
>NZ_JAAAXQ010000221.1 GCF_009916105.1 Streptomyces sp. GC420
AGGACGGCCTCTACTGGCACTCGGTATCAGCGGAGCCAGCAACTCCCACTCAGCATCGGTCAGTTCATGACGACGGATCACGGAAACATGATCCACCATCGAACGATCTTTTGAAGACGGACCCTAGGGCTGCCGCCTGCGCCGCCATGCATCCTGGAGAGTGGGCACCAGCCCGCGGGGGGCGAACAGCACGGCGGCGATCAGCAGGATCGCGTAGACCGCGTAGGACAGCACCGTGGGTGCGAAATCGGGCATTCCCGGCCAGGTGCCCAGCTCGTTGAGAAGCTGGACGAGGAGGGTGATCGCCGTGGCCCCGACAACGGCGCCCCACACGGTGCCCAGCCCACCGACGACCACCATGACCACGTACGTGATGGAGAGCAGCACCGGGAAGGAGCCCGGGGCGACATAGCCGACGTAGAAGGCGTAGACGCCTCCGGCCAGGCCGGCGAAGGCGGCGGCCTGGGTGAAGACGGTCAGCTTGTACCGGCCGACGGGGACACCGCTCGCGCTCGCCGCGGTCTCGCTGGTGGCCAGCGCGCGCAGGCCGCGCCCGCTGCGGGAGTTGACGATGTTCCGGGCCAGCACCACGGTCACGGCGAGCACCGCCCACGCCAAGTAGGCGTAGTGGATGTCCTCGGTCAGCGTGAATCCGAACAGCGACATGTCGGGGATGCCCTGCAGGCCGATGGCTCCGCCGGCCCACTCCGCCTCGCCCACCAGGGACACCGTGATCAGCTGGAGGGCGAGCGTGGCGAACGCCAGGTGGTGGCCGCGCAGGCGGAGCAGGGGCACACCGACGATCACGGCGAACAGGCCCGCCGCGCACGGAGCCGCGGCCAGCGCGAGCAGCGGCGGCACGCCGTGGACGGACAGCAGACCCGCGGTGTAGGCGCCCACGGCGTAGAAGGATGCCTGGCCGAGGGAGACCTGCCCGGCGTACCCCATGAGAAGGGACAGTCCGACGGCCACCGTGCCGGCGAGGCCGAGCAGGACGTATACCGACAGCTGGCTGCCGTCGAGCACCATCGGAAGCACCAGGGAGACCACGGCCAGCAGCGCCGTCGTGATGTGTGCGAGCGGGGGCTTCCGGACGGCTGCCCGGGAGTTCACGGACTCCTCGGTCCCGGTTCTGATTCGATCCTGTATCACGCTGTCTCCTGTACGACGCTTCGGGTACGGGCGCCCTGCGCGATCATCAGCGCGAGCATCAGGACGAGGGCGACTTCCAGCTGGTAGGCGGCATCGCCGTAGCCGGCCACCAGTGCCTGGGCGACGCCGAGGAGCAGGCCGCCGGCGAGGCTGAGCCCGATCCGGGCGAGGCCGCCGAGGACGGCTGCCGCGAACCCGTTGACTATGAGCACGACATCGGAGTCGAAGCTGATCGACTGCATCGGGGTGATGAGCACCCCGGCCAGACCGCCGAGCGCTCCTCCGCACGCGAAGGCCACGAGGCCCATGCGCCGGGTGTCGATACCGACGACGCGTGCCGCGTACGGGTTGGCGGAGCAGGCGGTCAGTGCCTTGCCCAGGTCCGTACGGCTGAAGAAGAGGGCGACCGCGGCGAACACGACCGCGGTGACCCCGATGATCAGCAGGTAGTGGCTCTGTATCCGGGCGCCGAAGAGGTGCACGGCACCGGGCACCCCCTCGGAGGACCTGGTCTGGTCACCCCAGATCATGATTTCAACGGCGTACATGAGGACGCCGGCGCCGAGCGTGACGATCAGCGCGGACTGCGGGCTCGTGTCCCGGCGGCCGGTGGCGAGGAGTCCGACGATCAGGCCCGCGACCGCGGCGACGACGACGGCCAGCGCCTCACTTGCGATGTGCGGCAGTCCGGCGCCGAGCAGGGAGGAGACGGTGAGTCCCGCGATGACGGCGAAGGCGCCCTGCGCGAAGTTCACCACCCGGGTCACCCGGTGGATGACGACGATCCCGCTGCCGACCAGCGCGAATCCGCATCCGGCACCGAGGCCGGTGACGAGGTAGACGAGGAAGTCGTTCATGGCGTGCCTCCGGGGTCGGTGGCGTCGGGGGTGTCGGCGTGACCGCCCAGGTATGCCTGGGCCACCGCGGGGTTTGCCGCCAGCTCGGCGCTGGTCCCTTCCAGCGCGATGCGTCCTGCCTCCATCACGTAGCCGCGCGTGCACAGGTCGAGGGCGAGCCGGGCGTTCTGCTCGATGAGCAGCACGGCGATTCCCTGCTCCCGGTTGAGCTTCGTCAGATGGCCGGCGAGGCCGGCGACGATCAGCGGGGCGAGGCCGAGCGACAGTTCGTCGACCACGAGCACCTGCGGACGGCTCATGAGGGCCCGCCCGACCGCGACCATCTGCTGCTGACCGCCGGACAGGCTCCCGGCGCGCTGGCGGCGCACCCGGACCAGTTCGGGCAGCAGTTCGTACACCCACGAGGTGTCCCTCCTGTGGCGGTCGCGCAGCCGCCACGCGCCGAGCCGGAGATTGTCGTCGACACTGAGGTCGGCGAACATCTGGCGGCCCTCGGGCACCTGGGCGATCGGGGCGCGTACCGCGACGCTTCCCGCTGCCGGGTCGAGCAGGCCGGTGAGGGTGTTGACCAGGGTCGACTTTCCCGCGCCGTTGGGCCCCACCAGTGCGACGGCCTCGCCCGGGGCCACCCGAAGGCTGACCCTGTCCAGCGCCGTGGCGGCCCCGTACCGGACGACCAGGTCGCTGACCTCGATGACGTCGTGGTCGTCCCGCCGGTCTCCGGCCGGTGCGGATCGAGTGGCCGCACCGGACCCGATCTGCTTGGTCATGTGGCTTCCTTCCCGAGGTAGGCGGCGACCACCCGCGGGTCGGTGCGTATCTCGCCGGTGGTCCCCTCGGCGATCACCTCGCCGAGGTCGAGGACGGTGATCCGGTCGGCGAGGCGGGTGACGAAGGCGACGTCGTGCTCGACGAGGATCATCGTCAGCCCTTCGGCGCGCAGTTGCTCGACCAGCACGGCGAGACGCTCGCGTTCCGCCGCGCGCAGCCCCGACGCCGGTTCGTCCAGGAGCAGCAGCCGTGGATCGCCGCACAGGGCACGGGCGACCTGCAGGACGCGCTGCTGTCCCAGCGGGAGTGTCTGCGCAGGGCGGTGGGCCCACGCCTCGAGCCCGACCCGTTCGATCGCCTCCTCGGCACGTGCCCGGATGGCGCGCTCCTCGGCGCGGTGGCGTGGCAGCCGGAGCGATCCCGCGAGGAATCCGGCACGGCCGGTGGAGTGGGCGCCCACCATCACGTTCTCCAGGACGGACATCCCGTGGAACACCCTGGCGCCCTGGAAGACGATGGCCACCCCGAGGTGCGCGCGGCGGTGCGGGGAGAGCTGGTCGATGCGCCGCCCGCCAAGCGTGATCTGTCCGCGCTGGACGGGGAGTTGCCCGCTCACCAGGTTGAACAGGGTCGATTTCCCCGCGCCGTTGGGGCCTATCACTGCGCGGACCTCGCCGTGCGCGACCCGGAGATCGACATCGCGCACGGCGTACACCCCGCCGAAGGAACGGGCGAGTCCGGTGGCGTGGAGGAGCGGACCGGGACCGGGCTCGGTCACTTCTCGGCGCCCTTCGCGAGTTCGGCCCTGGCCCACTCGGTCGGCACGAAAGCCCCGTCCTCGAAGGTGTTGACGGAGATGTAGTCGGCGGTGAGGCCGGAGTGGTCCTTCGCGCCGTAGCGGTAGGTGCCGTTGGGGGTCGTGAGGGTCATCCCCTCGAGTGCGTCGCGGATCTTCTCGTGGTCGGTGCTTCCGGCCTTCTCGATGGCGGCGACCAGCAACTGCACCGCGCTGTATCCGTCCTGGGCGAACTGCGGCGGGTTCTCCCCGTACTCCTGGTTGAACGCCTGGGCGAAGTCGACGGCGGTCTTGGTCAGCTTGCTCTTGGGGAGCTGGTCGGCGACGACGCCGACCGAGCTGGCGACGGTGACGCCCTCGGCCGCCTTGCCGGCGGGGCCGGCCCACAGCTTGCTGGCCTGGGCGCCGGTGAGGGCGAGCGGGACGTCGAGGCCGGAGGCCGCGTACTGCTTGGTGATGATGACGCCGGGGGCGCCGGTGGCCCAGACCAGCAGGGCTTGGGCGTCCGTGCGCTTGATGTGCGTGAACATGGAGTTGAAATCCGTGGAGGTGGTCTGGAACGTCTCCGTGGCCACCACCTTGACGCCGTGCTCGGCGGCGAGTTCCTTCGTTCCCCTGTAGCCGGCGACCGCGTAGGAGCTCTTGGTGTCGTAGGCGACCGCGATCTTCTTGACGCCCGTGGCCTTGTAGTACTGGAGCAGCCGCTCGGCGTAGGTGTTGGAGGTGGCCGGGGCCAGGAAGACGTACGGGTGGATCGGGTCCACCTGCTCGTCCGCCGGCGTCAGGGACAGGTAGGGGACCTTCGCCCAGTCCACGACCGGGATGGTGGCGAGCGCGGAGTTGGAGAACGGCGAGCCGATGACGGCGGTCACGTCGTCCTTCATGTTGTTGAAGGCGAGCACCGACTGGTCGGGCTGGCTCTTGTCGTCCTTGACCTGCAGTTCGATCTTGCGGCCGAGGACCCCGCCATCGGCGTTGATCTGCTGGACCGCCAGCTCGACCGACTTCTTGTTGTCGGTGCCGAGCGGCTGGTAGTTGCCGGTGAGGGAGGCGATGAGGCCGAGCTTGATCGGACCGTCCCCGGAGGAGGCGGAGGGGGATCCGCAGGCCGTGGCGGTCAGGCTCACGGACAGGACCAGGGTGGCGATGGGCACGAGGGGACGCACGGTATCTCCTGGAGTTGATCACGAGGTGTTCGATGCGCATATGGGGCGCTTTGTGCGCACGCTCTCAGCGCCGTGGAGGTGAACTTAGGCGCAGGTTTGACCGCCGTCAACTATGTGCGCAACATTGCTTCTCGCCGGACATGCTCCACCGAACGTGCCCCGGCTCGGGAACCACTCGGAGGCATCACCTTGAACGACACGCCACAGCCGCCCGGTATTGGGTACGGCCCGCCCCTTCGCCCGCAGTCGTTGATGTTCGGCTTCCTCGGGAGCTGCGTCCTCGGGCGGGACATCTGCGTCTTCTCGGGCAGCATCATCGATGTCTTCGCCCGCCAGGGCGTGTCCGAACAGGCAACCCGCTCGACCCTCACCCGCATGGCCAACCGCCAGCTTCTCCGGCGCCAGAGGAAGGGCCGCCGGATGTACTTCGGCCTCACCCCGCACTCCCGGGAGATCCTCGAGAACGGGAAGGAGCGAATCTGGAAGACGGGAGCGGTCAACAAGAGCTGGGACGGCACCTGGACCATCCTCGGCTTCTCACTCCCCGAGTCCTGGCAGCGCCAGCGCCACGACTTGCGGTCGAGGCTGGCGTGGGCAGGCTTCGGGCCGGTGCTCAGCGGGCTGTGGATCGCCCCCGGCCAGGTGGACGTCCACGGGATCGTCACGGGGCTGGGGCTGGAGGCGCACATCAAGGTCTTCCGCGCGCAGGCCGATCCCGGCATGAACATCGAAGAAATGATCAAGGATGCCTACAACCTGGAGGAACTGGCCGCCAGGTACCGGGCCTTCCACGATGAATGGGCACACCTGGCGAGCCCGCACTCCCCGGGCGAGCCCGAGGACCCACTCGTGCTCCAGCTCCGGCTCGAGACCCAGTGGCTCGGAATCACCAGGACCGATCCGCGGCTACCCGTGCGGCACCTGCCCGAGGACTGGCCCGCCGGCCCCGCGCAGCAGGTGTTCCAGCAGGTCCACGACAGGGTCTCGGGCCCGGCCCGGGAGATGGCGAACCGCATGCTCGACACCGTGCCCGACGAGACGGCGGGCTGACGGACGGCGGACCTGCCTTACGGCGTCGGTCACCGTCATCACTCCCGCAGTCGCCGGCCGGACGGGACTCACCGGGCGGGTTCCCGACGCGGCGGGCCTGAGCGGACTCAGCCGGAGCCGGTCGTGAACACCGCCGCGAGTGCGGCGGAGGGCCTCTCGGTCGATCCTCCGCCCAGGAGGACGCCCTTCGTGACGGCGGCGCCCCTGCCACTCCCGCGTACCCGAAACGGCGGGCGCCGGTGGGCAGTCGACCGGCCGGTGGCGGTGTCGCCTCAGGCGTAGAAGCGCGTCACGCTCTGCAGGACGGCGGCCGGCTTGGAGCCGCCCTCGATCTCGATCGTGCCGTCGACCGTCATCTGCGCTCCGCCGGGCACCTCCTCGACGGCGGCGAGCCTGGCTATCAGCCGGATGCGCGAGCCGACGGGCACCGGCGCGGGGAACCGCACCCTGTTCAGCCCGTAGTTCACCTTGGTGGTGACGCCCTCCACGTCCAGCAGTTCCTCGAAGAGCGGAATGAAGAGGGACAGCGTCAGATAGCCGTGGGCTATGGGGGTGCCGAAAGGCCCTTCCTTGGCCTTCTCGGCGTCCACGTGGATCCACTGGTGGTCGTTCGTGGCGTCCGCGAACCGGTTGATCCGCTCCTGGGTGACGTCGATCCAATCGCTGGCACCCAGGTCGGTGTCGGCCAGCTTCTTCAGTTCGTCAAGGCCGTTGACGGTTCTGCCCATGGATTTCTCTCCCGTGTTCAATGTTCATCCGGTCATTCGGGAATTGCCGTAGAGGCTCCGCACGCGGGCCTTGCGGAGCTTGCCCGAGGCCGTGCGGGGCAGGGTGTCCACCACCACGACGGACTTGGGGATCTTGTACTTGGCCAGCCGCCCGGACAGTTCGGCCAGGAGTTCGCCGGGATCGAGGGAGGCACCCTCGCGAAGCACGACCACCGCACGGCCGACCTCACCCCACTTCTCGTGGGGTACGCCGATGACCGCGCACTCCACGACGTCGGGGTGGGCGAGTACGGCCTCTTCCACCTCGGCCGGGTAGATGTTCTCCCCACCCGAGATGATCATGTCCTTGAGCCGGTCGACGATGGTCACATACCCGTCCTCGTCGACCCGGGCGGCGTCCCCGGTGCGGAACCAGCCCTCGGTGAACGCGGCCGCCGTCTCCTCCGGCAGCCCCCAGTAGCCCGCCATCACGTGCGGGCCGCGTACCAGGACCTCGCCGGTCTGTCCGACTCCGGCCGGGCCGAGGTCGGGAAGGACCACCCGGACATCGCTGAAGAAGTGCGGCACGCCTGCCGATCCGGCCTTGCTGACGGCGTGCTCGGCATCCAGGAAGAGGACCCCGCCGGACGCCTCGGTCATGCCGTATCCCTGCAGGAAGGTCAGCCCGCGCTCCTGGTACGCCGCGATGAGCGGGACCGGCACGGGTGAGCCGCCGCAGCTGAGGATGCGAAGCGAGGACAGATCGGCCTCCGCCCAGCGCGGATGCCTGGCCACTTGGTCGAGCATCGTCGGCACCCCGAACATGCAGGTGACCCGGTGCTCCTCGATCAGGTCGATGGTGCCGCCCGGGTCGAACGCCTCGACCAGGACGCAGCAGCCGCCCTTGAGCAGCACCGGCAGGGTCAGCATGTTCAGCCCGGCGGTGTGGAACAGCGGGGCGGAGACCAGGGCGACCTCGTCGGCGGTCAGATCCTGGTCGGTGACCACGTTCACGGCGTTCCACGTGAGGTTGCCGTGGGTGAGCATCGCGCCCTTGGGCCGGCCCGTGGTTCCGGAGGTGTACATGATGGTGCAGAGGTCGCCCGGCGCGACCTGCTCGTCGATCGGCTCGGCGGGGGCGCCGGCGATCAGCTGCTCGTAGTCCGGGCCCACGGTGATGCGGGTCCGCACGTCGATCCCGCCGCTCAGCTCATCCACCAGTTCGCCGTACGCGGGGGCGTGGACCAGTGCCCTCGCCCCGGAGTCCGTGAGCTGGTAGGCGATCTCCGGCCCGGCCAGCCGGGTGTTGAGCGGGACGAAGACCGCGCCGAGCACCCCGGCGGCGAAGAACGTCTCGAGGTAGGAGGGGTGGTTGGCGCCGAGATAGGCGATGCGGTCGCCGCGGCGCAGGCCCGCCCCGCGCAGGGCGTGGGCCAGCCGGGTGGTGCGCTCGTGCAGTCGGGCGTAGCTGGTCGCGGTGCCCTGGTGGATCAGGGCGGTACGGTTCGGAGTCTTGCAGGCTCGGCGGGCGGGCCACGACCCCAGTCCCTCGTTGCGCATCGGTTGTCCCTTCTTCAGGAGCCGGGCCGGGTGAGGCCGAGCAGCCGAGCGGCGTTCCCCTTGAGGATCTTCGGCTTCACCTCCTCCTTGATGGGCAGCTTGTCGAAGTCCGCGAGCCACCGGTCGGGAGTGATGACGGGGTAGTCGGAGCCGAAGAGGACCTTGTCCTGAAGCAGGCTGTTGGCGTACTTCACCAGCTGCGGCGGGAAGTACTTGGGCGACCAGCCCGACAGGTCGATGTGGACGCCGGGCTTGTGCGTGGCCACGGCCAGCGCCTCGTCCTGCCAGGGGAAGGAGGGGTGCGCCAGGATGATCTTCATGTGCGGGAAGTCGGCGGCGACGTCGTCGACGTGCAGCGGATTGGAGTACTTCAGCCGGATCCCGCCGCCCCCGGGAACGCCCGCGCCGATGCCGGTCTGGCCGGTGTGGAACAGGGCGATGGTGCCGGTCTCCTGGATCACCTCGTACAGCGGGTACGCGATGCGGTCGTCGGGGAAGAAGCCCTGGATGCTGGGGTGGAACTTGAAACCCTTCACCCCGTACTCGTCGACGAGGCGGCGGGCCTGCTTCACCCCGGCCCGGCCGCGGAACGGGTCGATGCTGGCGAAGGGGATCAGCACGTCCGGGTTGGCGGCGGCGGCCTCGGCGACCTCCTCGTTGGGGACGGGCGGGGTGCCGGTGGAGTGTTCCGCGTCCACGGTGAAGACGACAGCGGCCATGTTCCGCTCACGGAAGTAGGCCGCCGTCTCCCCCAAGGTGGGCTTCCGCTTGCCCTCAACCTTGAAATAGCCACTGGACGCGTCGTGCAGGTCGTCGGCGAGCGAGGCCTGCCCCGAGGCGGATACCTCGGCGTGGGTGTGGACGTCGATCGCGACCAGGTCGTCCACGTTCATCCCGGCCATGGGTTCACACCCCCGGGATCTTCGGCGCGGGGATGCCGACGCTCTGCGGCTCACTGCCCACCGAGGTGTGCCAGGCCGCGGCGATGGTCTCCGGCGTCCAGCCACCGTCGGCGTACGCGACCGACACCTCCTGCGGGTGCGACCACAGCGCGAGCTTGTCGCCGCCGATGCCGATGCACTGGCCCGTGACATCGCGGGCAGCCTCGGAGGCGAGGAAGGGGATCAGGGCCGCGCAGTCCTCCGCGGTGCCGAAGCCCTCGCCCTTGCGCAGGAAGTCCGGCAGCGCCCGACCGTGCCGCATCGCCTCGACGTACGGGGCGAAGGCGGGGATGGTCTCGGTCATTGCCGTGGCGGCGACCGGCACGATGGCGTTCACGGTGATCCCCGACCTCCCGAGCTCCATGGACCAGGTACGCACCATGGCCGCGATGCCGGCCTTGGCAGCCGCGTAGTTGGTCTGCCCGAAGTTGCCGCGCTGTCCGGCGGGCGAGGCCACCAGTACCAGACTGCCGCCCTCACCCTGCTCGCGCATCCACGTGGCGGCGGCGCGGGCGCACGTGAAGGTGCCCTTGAGGTGCACGCCGATGACCGCGTCGAAGTCGTCGTCGGTCATCTTCCACAGCACCCGGTCGCGCAGGATTCCGGCGTTGGTGACCATCACGTCCAGGCGCCCGAAGCTGTCCACGGCCCGGGCGACGAGCCGGTCCGCCGCCTCGGCGGTGCCCACGGCGACCGTCTCGGCGACGGCCTGCCCGCCGGCCTCGGTAATCGACTTGGCGGCGCGCTCGGCGACGGCCTCGTCCACATCATTGACGACCACGGAGGCGCCGGCCCTGGCCAGGGCCGCCGCGTAGGCAAGGCCCAGACCGCGGCCGCTGCCGGTGACGACGGCGACCTTGCCGGTCAGATCGGTGGAGACGTTCGACACCACTGCAAATCCCCTTCATGTCTTCCGACTGCTGGATCACGTCGGTGGCAGAGCGGCCGGGGAGCCACTGCTCGACCCGGCTCCACCCGAAAACCGAAGGTAAGTGCAATCATTGTTTTCGTCAATCATTGCGTCGACCTTTCAGATGGTCCATCCTGGGACGGCACACTTGAAGCCCTCGAACGGGCTCTGGACCGGGAGCATGAGATCGCTGAGACAGAGCAGGACGAGCCGTGGATGGGCGCCCTGAAGGCGGACACGGGCTATCTGCTCTACCGCCTGGGCCTCCGGTCGCGCCGGATGTTCAACGCGGCCCTCGAGGAGTTCGGGCTGCGGCTGCGGCACTACGCGCTGCTCCGCTACCTGGCGACCGTGGAGGGCGCCGTGCAGCGTGAGCTCAGCGACCAGCTGGGCTACGACCCGAGCGCCATCGTGAGCCTCGTGGACGATCTGCAGGAGCTCGGCCTCGCCGAGCGCCGGCCGGCCCCTGGCGACCGTCGCAGGCGCGTCATCGTCCTGACGGAGAGCGGCCGGGCGGCTCTGCAGGACACCGGTAGGGCCAGCCGCCGCGTCACGGACGACCTGCTCGGCCCGCTGAAGCCCGAAGACCGCGAAGCCCTGCACACCCTGCTGCTGCGGGTCGCCGAGGGCGACCGGGGCCGGTAGGCCCGTTGCGCGGCCTCCGGGCGACTCCGCTGAACGGCTCCCGGACCGGACGGATCACCCCGTGCGGCGTCAACCAGCCCGGACGCCCAGGCGACCGAGCGGCACAGGCAGCCCCGTGCCGACCGGTTCCCGCTCGCCGGTTTCGCCCGAGAGAAGCGCGCTCAGCAGCGACGAGGTGCAGAACGCGGCAATCACAACGATGAAGTTGGAACGAGCCCGCCGTGCGCGCCGAACGCGCCGGTTGACGGAACACACCGCAGGGTGGGCCCGCGGGTGAAGCCACTGCCACAGGCAGCGGCGACTGGTGGCGTGCCCGGAACAGACCAGGACGCCGCCGGGCGGGACGGCGGTGACGGTCGCCGCGTGTTGATCGTCACCGCGCCGGATACCCGTCCGCACGGCGCCGTTCGGGAGACAGGTCGCAGGTCGACGCCCAGCGACTGCGGCAGCATCGCGCCCATCCCGAACCGGTCGGTGCGGATCCGCGCACAGGTCGGGACCCCGAGTGGCCGATGTGGTGGGCCACGAGGCCGACTCCCGGCGAGTTCTCTCCCGGTGGTCGTCCGGTCAGTCCAGGGTGCCGGTCGGCCAGCCGGTGTACTGCTCGGCGAGGTAGGTCCGGCCGGCGCGCGTGCACACCACGTTGTCGAGCTCGCCGAGCCGGCGCTTCAGGTCGAACGGCGTGCTGCCCGGCGCGGTGTGCAGCAGTCGGGTCATCCAGTGGGAGAAGTTCTGTGCCCGCCAGATCCGCTGCAGGGCGCGCGGCTGATAGTCGTCCAACGCGCGCTCGCCCTCGCTGCCGAGTGCGCGCAGCAGGACATCGGCGAGCACCTTCACGTCGTGCAGCGCGAGGTTGAGTCCGCGGGCACCGGTCGGCGGCACGGTGTGTGCGGCGTCGCCCGCCAGTGCCATCGAGCCCCAGCGCATCGGCTCCTGCACGAAGGAACGGAACCGCAGCACCGTCTTCTCCAGCACCGGCCCCTCCTTGAGCCGGAAGCCGTCCTCGCCGGCCACCCGGGCCTGGAGCGTCTCCCAGATGCGGTCGTCCGGCCAGGCTTCGACCACCGCGTCGGGGTGGCACTGGAAGTACATCCGCTGCACGGTCTCGCTGCGCTGGCTGATCAGCGCGAACCCGTGCTCCGACTGGGCGTAGACCAGCTCGGGTGCGCTCATCGGCGCCTCGGCCAGGATGCCGAACCAGGCGAAGGGGTACTCCTTGCCGTAGCGAACCCGCCGGTCCTCGGGCACCAGGTCGCGGCACATGCTGCGCGACCCGTCCGCGCCGACCACGTACCGCGCCCGGATCTCGTGGCGGGCCCCGTCGGGCGTGGTGTAGCGCACCCGGGGCCTGCCGGTCGTGATGTCCAGGACCTCGGTGTCCTTGATGCCGAAGTGCACCGTGCCGCCGTCGCGGTCCCGGGCGTCGGCCAGGTCGATGAACACGTCGGTCTGCGGATAGAGCCACACCGACTCGCCCACCAGCTCCTTGAAGTGGATGCGGTGCGGCCGACCGCCGAATCGGAGCTCGACGCCCTCGTGCTCGTGGCCGTCGCGCAGGATCCGATCGGACACGCCGGTCTCGATCAGGTCCCGGGCTGCGTCGGCCTCAAGGATGCCGGCCCGCTGCGTGGTCTCGATATCGTGCCGGGTGCGCGTGTCGACCACGATCGCCTCGACCCCCGCGCGCCCGAGCAGGTGCGCGAGCATCAGGCCGGCCGGACCGGCACCGACGATAACGACAGGAACCGAAGTGACGGTGCAGATGGTGGCGTTGGCCATGGCTTCTCCCGCGCAGGCTAGAACGTCTCGAACCCCCCGAACGCTGGCAGCCGGTACCACGACCGGTCAGTAGCGTTTCCGCCAGGCGGAAGCATGCTCAGACATCAGACAGTCGTACGGGCACGCCGGCCGAGCTCGTCGGAGACCTCGTAAGCGGCCCTCAGGAGCGGCTCACGCAGCCCGCGCGCACGGCCCGCGCTGCGCGCCGCGATGACGATCCCCAGAACAGCGCTCACAGGCCCGGTACGGCCGATCCGCACAGGCGCGGCCACCGCGACCGTGCTTTCCGAGAGCTGCCGGTCACTGACGAAGACCTGCTCGCGGCGAATACGGCCCAACTGCGCGCGCAGCGTCTTCGGATCGGTGACGGTGTACGGGGTCCACGCTCTCAGCGGCGATTCGAGGACCGCCTTCTGGATCTCCCGGGGTGCGTACGCCAGCAGCACTCGGCCCATCCCGGTGGAGCCGATGGGGAACCGGGACCCGACCATCGTCACCAGCTCCACAGATCGATGCCCGGCGATCCGTTCGACGAAGACAAGCTCGGTGCCCTCGCGCACCGCGAGCTGAATGTTCTCGTGGGTAGCCTCGTAGAGATCCTGCATGAACGGCAGAGCCACATCGCGCAGGATCTGGGTGCGGGGACACCCCGAGGCGATCTCCCACAGCCGCAGCCCGATATGCCACGCCCCGTCCTCCCCGCGCTCAAGCGCTCCCCACCCTGCCAGTTCTGTGACCACTCGGTGCGTGGTACTCAAGGCCAGGCCCGTGCGCTGAGCGATCTCCGACAGTGTTTGCGACGGGCGCTCGCGACCGAAGGTCGACAGCACCTTGAGGGCTTTTCCAGCCGCCGTGCTCCGGGTTGTGCTCACGCGGCCAGTCTCCCAGCCCGGCGTCCACCGGCCGGCTCGCTCGCCGTGCCATCGGCCGGGCACGGGAGGCGACGTGTACCGACAGGTCTGTCGGCTGTCCGAGCCGGATCGCTACGACCGCGGGGATCGGCCCCGGCTCGCTGTAGCGGTATTTCGACGGGCGCGTCGATGCAGCGCTCCAGACACCGCCGAGACGATGGCGTCCTTGTGGGGCCCACGCCCCCCATCCGGCCCGGCGGCCGGGAGCGAAACCGAACCACGTACCGCGCGCCCCGCCCGGCCGGCGCAGCCGGTCCGGAACCCGGCGCGGCGGCTCCCGCGGCGGGATCGAGCGAGGGCCGGGAGACCATGCGGTAACGGTCACCCCGGTAGACCGAGTGCACGTACCC
>NZ_JAAAXQ010000222.1 GCF_009916105.1 Streptomyces sp. GC420
GGAAGAAGGAGACGGCGGAGCCGGGGAGGACCGCGGCGGGCGGCGGGTGGCCGGCGTTGGCATAGCGGAAATCGCCGGTGACGGGGTCGTAGATGCCGTACAGGCAGGTGGCGAAGCGGTCGTTGCCGAGGTCGCCGACGATGTCGTTGAGGCGGGCCAGGACGTCCTCGGGGGGCAGCTCCAGATGGGCGAGGGTGCGTACGGCCGTACGCAGGCGGCCCATGGCGGCGGCTTCGGGCAGACCGTGGCCCATGACGTCGCCGACGACCAGGGCGACCCGGTCGGCGGACAGGGGGATGACGTCGTACCAGTCGCCGCCGATCTCGGCGCCCTGTCCGGCGGGCACGTAGCGGGCCGCGGTGGTGACGGCGGGCAGCGAGGGCAGCGCCCGGGGCAGCAGGTCGCGCTGGAGTTCGCGGGCGCTGGTGGTGGCCGCGTCGTACAGGCGGGCCCGTTCCAGGGCCTGGGCGACCTGGCCGCTCAGGGCCTCGAGCAGGGCGCGCTCGTCCTCGGTGAAGGAGCGCGGCTCGGGCCAGGAGATGACGAGCCCGCCGATGGGGCTGCCCGAGACGGCCAGCGGCAGCACGGCCATCGTCTCCTGCTCCATGCGGGCCCCGGGGCCGGCCAGTCTCGGGTAGCGGGTGACGAACTCGTCCGTCGACGTGACGAACACCGGGGCGCGGGTCAGGAGCGCCTCGCCCACGGGAGTGGCGGAGGTGGGCTCGAGCGGGATGCCGTGGAGGCGTTCCAGAGGCTCCGGCGGGAAGTGCTTCAGGAACTCGGCGGAATGGCCGACGGCCCCGACGAGAGCGAGGCGGCTGTCCTCCAGTGCCGTGATCAGCAGCCCGGTGGCCCGGAAGAAGGGCAGCACGGTGTCGGCGATGGCCTTCACCACGTCCTGAGCGGTGACCGTCTCGGTGAGCATCCGGGTGATGGCGGCGACGAAGGCGGCCCGCTCCGAGGCGGCCCGGTCGGCCTCCTCGCGCAGGTGTTTCTCCGTGACGTCCGTGATGTAGAGGGTGAGCCCGTCGGGGACCGGGACGAGCCGCAGGTGGCTCCAGCGGCCGACGGCCGGGAGCGGGGCGTCGCGTTCTGTGGGCACGCCCTCGGCGGCGGCCTTGCGGCACCATGTGTCCAGCCCGGATACTCCGCGCACGGCGGGTATGTCCCACAGGAACCGCCCCAGCAGGCTCTGCGAGGGCCCGAGAACCCGCTCGGCCGCCGCGTTGACGAACCCGATCCGGCCGTCACCCGTGACGGAGAGGAACCCGTCGCTCATATGGAGCAGCGCGCGGCCCACCGACTCCAGCGAGGCATGCTTCTCGGTGACGTTCCAGGCGGTGCCCACCATGCGGGCCGGCTCCCCGTCCGCTCCGGAGACCGTCTGGCCACGGGACCGCACCCAGGCGTAGTCGCCGTCCACGCGGCGGATCCGGTACTCGATGTCGAACGGCCCGTGGGCGCCGATCGCCCGGTCGGCCTCCGCCACCACCCAGGACACGTCGTCGGGGTGAATGCAGGCGGCCCAGGACTCGATGGTGCTGCCGAATATCTCCCGGTCGATCCCCAGCGTGTCGAGCAGCTGCTCGTCCACGACCATGTCGCCGGTGGGCAGGTCCCACTCCCAGGTTCCGCCGGCGACGGTCTCCTGTCCCCGGCCCCGGGCCGGAGCCGGCTCCTGCAGCAGGGCGGGCGACACGCCTTCCGGGCCGGGCGGGGCCAGCCGCAGCCGTTTCCCCGCCCAACGGGCCACGTGCTGGAGGAACGCGAGCTGCGCGGCACCGGGCGTGGGTGCGCCGCGCCCGGGCACGAGCACGGACAGGGCGCCGAGCGGGCCGTCGGGGCCGGGAACGGGCACGGCCACCATCCCGGTGTCCGGCGGCACCCCGGTGACCTGGGGGACGACCGGGGTACGGCCGAAAGCCTGCTGGGGTACGACGACCGAGGGCGCGAAGGCGACCGCGCCCCGCTGCACGGCCCGGGCGGGTGCGACCGTGCCCTCTTCCGAGATGTTCTCCCACACCTGGGTGAGGGCCGGAGGAAGACCGCTGCTCGCCACCAGCCGCAGTGCCAGACCGATGTCACGCACGCGTATGTGCGCCATGCCGCCCAGTCCTCCGAGCTCGGCCGTCGCCTGCTGGAGGGCGTACTGGAGCATCTGCGTGTCGCCGAGCTGCTTCTCCACAGCCGCGAGGAGTCGCAGCCGGTCGGCCCGGACGAGCTCGGCCGCTCTCTGGGGATCCATACGATCCGCGGCATGCGCGGTCATGCTCGACTCCCGATCGGTCTCATGCGGCAGGCCGAGCACCACTCACCCCGGCGATCGAGGCTCTCGGCCGTCCGGTGATCACTGGGGCACGTCCTGTGACGCAATTCACCATATCGTCGGTTCGGGGTCGTGTGCGACCAGTCCGGGCCCACGCCCGCCCGGCGGCGGAAGCCCTCCGGGGCCGGACACCGGCCGTCCCGGCGGTGGGCGGACGGCGAGGGCCTGTGGCGGGTCGGGGCGTGTCCGCGCCCCCGCACCGCGGCAGGCGGGGCGGCGCGGGCCGGGCGGGAGCGGACCGTCCTCCTTCCGTACCGTGGAGGTCCGCCGTACGGATCGCAGCCGTACGGGTACGAATGGCGGCCGTACGAATCGCAGGAGGGCGTGCACCGATGGACCCGGCTCCGGCCCAGTGGCTGACCGTGCTGACCACGACCGACAGCACCGACAAGGCGCGCGCCCTCGCGCACGGCGCGGTGGAGGCCCGTCTCGCCGCATGCGCGCAGATCGGCGGTCCGGTGACCTCCGTCTACCACTGGGACGGGGCGGTGGAGACCACCGAGGAGTGGCAGGTGCTGTTCAAGACCACCGCGGCGCGCTACGACGCCCTGGAGGCGCATCTGAAGCGGGCCCACGACTACGACACACCGGAGATCATCGCGACGCCCGTGGTGCGCGGCAGCGCGGAGTACCTCGACTGGGTCACCGACGAGACGAGAGCGGCCGGATGACGGCCGGAACGACGGCAGGGGCGGCGGCCGGCGCGGATCCCCGTCTCCCGTTCTTCGTCTACGGAACGCTGCGCCCGGGCGAATGCAACCACGACCTCCTGCTGCGCGGCCGCACCGTTCTGGAGGAGCCCGCCCGGCTTCCCGGGGCGCTCCTGTTCGACGGCCCCGGCTACCCGTACGCGGTCGAGGCCTCCGGCGCAGGACCGGTGCTCGGCGAAATCGTCCACCCCGCGCCCGGGCACTACGCCGCACTCCTCGCCTCCCTCGACCACTTGGAGGAGTACGCGCCCGACGACCCGTCGAGCCTCTATCTGCGGGTCGCCCGCCACGTCGTACGCCCGGACGGCGTCCGCGTCCGCGCCTGGGTCTACCTCGCGGCCGACCGCGTCGCGCGGGAGCTGCGGGCGGTCGGCCGCCCGATCCCGGGCGGGGACTGGCGCGCGGCGCGGCTGCGGGACGGCTGAGGCGTTCACCAGGGCCGCGTCAGCCGAGGTCGAAGAGCGGCCCGGTGATCACCAGTCCCAGCTCGTCGCCCACGTACGCGACGAAGGCCAGCACCATCAGGCACGCGCCCGCCAGGGAGAGGTCCTTGAAGAACTGGATCATCTCCATCTGCCGGGCCTGGCCGTCCGCCTCCTTCCAGAACGCGTGCATCATCACGGCGGTCGGGAGCAGGAAGGCGAAGAGGAGCAGGGCGCCCAGATCGGCCCACACCCCGAGAACGACGCTGAGGGAGCCCAGGAGGAGCAGCACCCCGCTGCCGAAGGTGGCGGCGGTCGCGGCGGGCACGCCGCGGGCCTGCGCGTAGCCGGCCATGGCCTTGGTCTGCGTGAGGTGGCCGATGGCCGAGTTGAGGAAGAGCAGGACGAAGAGAATCCGTCCGATGAGCACCAGGACGTCCATAGTGACCTCCGGGACGTGGGTGGCGGTTGAACCGTGAACCACTCAGGCCATTTTACCGCCGCGCGGCCTTGCCCACCCGGCCGCCGGACCCCCGGGGCACGAGCGGTCGCGGGCTCACAGCGCGGGCTCAGGCGGCCCGCGCCTCCATGCGGTCGGCCGGCCCGTGGGCCGCGTCCAGACCCTCGCGGCCGGTGCCGCCGCGCGAGACCGCGACCACCGGCAGGGGGCCGGGCGTTGCCGCGGGCCCGAACAGCGGTTTCCCGGCGATGGGAGTGCGGTCGGGCCCTCACGGCGTCGATCCCCACGTCGCTGGCGCGCGTCCAGTGGCCACCGAGGGGCGGCGCGGCCGGAAGGCGCCCGCCGGGCAGCAGGCGCGCCGGCGCCTCCCGGGCCAGGGGCCCGACGGCCGGCCGGGCCACGCCACTGGTCCGGATTCCACGGTCCAGGTCTCACGGTCGGGGTCTCACGGTCCGGGTCGGCGCCGGGTCGCCCCGGCCGCGCTCGGTCTCCGGAAGGCGGTCCCAGGCGCTTCGGCCTGAACCGCGGGCCTGCCAGGTACGCGGGCCGGCCGAGGACCCGGCCGGTACGTCCGGCGGCGTCCGCCGGGGGGCGGCTCGCCTGGGCGGAGCCGCCGGTGGGCGGGTGCCGGCGGCCACCCGGCCGAGGTCAGCCCGCGGTCTCCGCACCGGCGGGTTCCAGGCGGACCGCGCACACCTTGAACTCCGGCATCCGGGAGGTCGGGTCCAGGGCCGGGTTCGTCAGGGTGTTGGCCCGGCCCTCCCCGTACCAGTGGAAGGGCATGAACACCGTGTCCGGCCTGATGTCCGTCGAGACGCGGGCCGGCGCCACGGCCCGGCCGCGGCGGGAGACCACCGCGACCGGGTCGCCTTCGCGGACCCCGACCCGGTCCGCGAGCCTCGGGTGCAGCTGCACGAACGGCTCCGGGGCCGCCGCGTTCAGCTCGTCCACGAGCCGGGTCTGCGCCCCCGACTGGTACTGCGCCAGCACCCGGCCCGTCGTGAGCAGCACCGGGTACTCCTCGTCCGTGTCCTCCGCCGCCGGCCGGTGCACCACGGGCACGAACCGTGCGCGGCCGTCCTCGGTCGCGAACCGGTCCAGGAAGAGCCGCGGGGTACCGGGATGCGGCGCGGGCGCGGGCGCGGCGACCGGCCGCGTGGCGGTGTCGACGTCGCGCGCCGGGTCGTCGAGCGGCACGTCGAGGGCGGCGTCCTCGCCCTCACCCTCGCCGTCGGCGTCACCGGTGGCCGGCCGGCCGGAGCCCACGGCACCGCTTACGCTGCCGCTCCCGGCGGGGGCGCCGGGCTCCGGGCAGGGCCAGAAGACGCCCTGCTCCGCCTCGATGCGCCGGTACGTGATGCCGGAGTAGTCGGCGGGCCCGCCCGCCGAGGCGCGGCGGAGCTCCTCGAAGACCTCCTCCGGGTCGGAGGGGAACCCCTTCTCGTGGCCCAGCAGGGCCGCCAGCTCGTGCAGCACCTGAAGGTCACTGCGCACACCCGGCGGAGGCGTGATCGCGCGGCGGCGCAGCAGGACCCGGCCCTCCAGGTTGGTCATGGTGCCGGTCTCCTCCGCCCACTGGGTGACGGGCAGGACCACGTCCGCGAGGCGGGCCGTCTCGGACAGCACGACGTCGGCGACCGCGAGGAAGTCCAGCGAGCGGATACGCGTCTCGACGTGGGCCGCGCGCGGCGCGGAGACCACGGGGTTGGAGCCCATCAGCAGCAGCGAGCGGACGTCCCGGCCGAGGGCGTCCAGGAGTTCGTAGGCACTGCGGCCCGGGCCCGGCAGGGAGTCGGGGTCCACACCCCAGACCTCGGCGACGTGGGCGCGCGCCGCCGGGTCGGTGAGCTTGCGGTAGCCGGGCAGCTGGTCGGCCTTCTGGCCGTGCTCGCGGCCGCCCTGGCCGTTGCCCTGCCCGGTCAGGCAGCCGTAGCCGGACAGCGGGCGGCCCGCCCGGCCCGTGGCCAGGCACAGGTTGATCCACGCGCCGACGGTGTCCGTGCCCTTCGACTGCTGCTCGGGCCCGCGCGCGGTCAGCACCATCGACGACTCGGCCCCGCAGAACATCCGTACCGTCTCGCGCAGCTGCGGCAGCGGCACGCCCGTGAGGCGCTCGACCAGCTCCGGCCAGTGGGCCATGGCCGCGGACCGCGCCTCGGCCCATCCGGTCGTGCGGGTGCGGATGAACTCCTCGTCCGTGCGGCCCTCGGCGACCACGAGGTGCAGCAGGCCGAGTGCGAGTGCCAGATCCGTGCCGGGGCGCGGGGCGAGGTGGAGATCGGCCTGCTCGGCGGTCTTCGTCCGCCGGGGGTCGACCACGATCAGCTTGCCGCCGTTCTCGCGCAGCTCGGTGAAGTAGCGCAGCGCGGGCGGCATCGTCTCGCCCGGGTTGGAGCCGACGAGGATCACGCACCCGGTGCGCGGGATGTCCTCGAGAGGGAAGGGCAGCCCGCGGTCCAGGCCGAAGGCGATGTTGCCCGCCGCGGCCGCCGATGACATGCAGAAGCGGCCGTTGTAGTCGATCTGCGAGGTGCCCAGCACCACTCGCGCGAACTTCCCCAGCGTGTACGCCTTCTCGTTGGTGAGTCCGCCGCCGCCGAAGACCCCGACCGCGTCGGGACCGTGCGCCTCGCGCGTGCCGGCCAGGCCGTCCGCGACCCGGCGCAGTGCCTCCTCCCAGGTGGCCGGTTCGAGCTTGCCCGTGGCATGGGATCGGACGAGGGGCTCGGTCAGGCGCACCCGGGAGGAGAGCAGCTCCGGCGCCGTACGGCCCTTGCCGCACAGTGCGCCCCGGTTCACAGGGAAGTCGGCGCGCTCGACGACGTCCAGCCCGCCCTCGGTGCCGGACCGCGGGCGCAGCCCCATGCCGCACTGCAGGGCGCAGTACGGGCAGTGCGTCTCGGTGGTGGCCGGGGCGGTCGTCACGTCGTCCATGCCCTCAGCGTGCGTCAGCGGTGTTACGCCCCTGACGAGCCGGGGTTACACCGTCGGTACGCGCACCTCAGCGCGGCCCGCCCTCCGGTGTGAGGCCCCGCCCCCGGTGTGAGCCCCGGACCCGTCAGGAGCCGCGGACCGGGACGGGACTGCGGCCGACGGCTCGCGTCAGCGCGCGGCGGCGAGTGCCTGTTCGACGCCCTTCTCCCGCTCGCCGAGGAAACGGGGATCCGGCTCGAACAGCACGTCGAGCGCCGCCTTGCCCGCCGCGAGGACCTCCCTGGTGTTGCCGTAGTACCAGGTCGCGTCCCGTCGTTCCGTGACCCCGACGCCGTACGCCTCGATGCCCGCGGCCTGGCACAGCGCGAGCGTCCTGCGTATGTGGAAGTCCTGACTGATCAGCACCGCATGATTCACGCCGAAGATCTTCTTCGCCCGCACACACGAGTCCCAGGTGTCGAAACCGGCGTAATCCGACACGATCCACCGGTCCGGCACCCCGCGCTCGGTCAGGTACGCGCGCATGGCGTCGGGTTCGTCGTAGTCCTCACGGCTGTTGTCGCCGGTCACCAGGACGACGTCGATCTTCCCCGCGCGGTACAGCTCGGCGGCCGCGTCCAGCCGGTTCGCGAGATAGGGGGAGGGGCCGCCGCGCCACAGCCCGGCCCCGAACACCACCGCGACCGGCGCCCCGGGCACCGAGCCGGTGCTCCGGATCCGGTCGTCGGCGGTCAGCCGCAGCCAGCCCGCCGGAAGCAGCGCCAGCACGCACAGCAGCATCAGGGCCCGGACGGCCCGCCGCCGCCCTCGCCGGGTGCGCGGCAGCCGGAGCCGGGGGAGCCCCGGCCGGGCCGCCGGCCGCTGCTGCCCCGGCCGGTGCGGCCCGCGCGCCCAGGACACGCGCCGAGCCCGGGCCAGGAGCCCGCCCACGGCCGGTGGTCGCGCGAGGCGCATCGCGGTCTCTCCCCCCGTCGCTCTGTGATCGTTCCCCTCCCTCAAGTACGTCTCCCGGGGCCGGATGGTTCCGGGCCGGGGACCTGACATCCGCCCCCGGCGCACTGTGAGGCCGCGGCAAACACCCGTCACCACCGCGCAACGGCCCGGCAACGTCCGGACGACAGGATCGGTCCATGACGGCGTCGACATCCTCCAGCGGTCCGCTCGAGCCCATCGATCCCTTCGAGCCCATCGATCCGTTTCCCCTCGAAAGCACGGCGCAGCTCATGAACCAGATCAACGCACAGCTCGGGAGCCGGCTCAGCCGGATGGCCCCGCGCGGTCCGCGCTCACCGGGCCACCGGGAGACGGCGGCGGGGGCACGCTCGGCGGAGGCGGGCACGGCGGAGGCGGCTCCCACGCTGGTGGCCGTGGCGCACGGCAGCCGCGACCCCGCCGCCCTGCGGACCGTCACGGCTCTCCTCGACCTGGTGCGTGAGCTGCGCCCCGGCCTCGACGTGCGGCTCGGGCACATCGAACTGGAGCAGCCCCTGCTGACCGGCACCCTCGCCTCGCTCGCGTCAGCGGCCGCCTCCGCGCCGGCCGCGTCCACCCCGTCCGCGCCGTCGGGGAGCCGTCGCTCCGCCGTGCTCGTGCCGCTGCTGCTCGGCAGCGGCTACCACGTCAAGCAGGACATTCCCCAGGCCGCCGCCGGGTTCCCGGAGCTCGCGATCCGCGTCGCCGAGCCGCTCGGCCCGCACCCCCTGCTCGTCGAGACGCTGTACGCCCGCCTGGTCGAAGCGGGCTGGACCGCCGACGACACCCGTGGCAGCGGCGTCGTCCTCGCCGCCGCGGGCTCCCGCGATCCCGAGTCCACCGCAGCGGCCCGGCGCACCGCGGCGCTTCTCGGCGAACGGCTCGGCGGCGTCCCGGTGCTGCCCGCCTACGCCTCCGCCGCCACCCCCACCGTGCCCGCCGCCGTGCGCACCCTGACCGCCCGCGGCCGCCGCCGCGTCGCGATCGCCTCCTACTTCACCGCGCCCGGCCGCTTCGCGAGCCAGACCGCGGCCGCCGGGTCCTGGATCGCCGCGGCGCCGCTCGGCGCGCACCCCGCCATGGCGCGTCTGCTGCTGCACCGCTACGACCAGGCACGTGCCGTTCCGCTCACTGCCGCGCGGTCTCAGCTGGCCACCGCCTGATCCCTTTTGCCGGTGCCTCCGGTTACCGTCGGGGCATGGAAGGCATGCGAGCACAGGGCGGGACCGCCCACGACCCGCACGATCCGTACGACCCGCACCGCCCGCACGACGGGCACGGCCCGCAGGACGCGTCCGGCCCGCACGGCCCCTACGACGGGGCCGCCGCCGAGCGCTGGGCGGCGGAGCCCGACAAGCGGCCCGGCCGCACCGCCTTCCAGCGTGACCGAGCGCGGGTGCTGCACTCCGCCGCGCTGCGCCGCCTCGCCGGCAAGACCCAGGTCGTCACACCGGGGTCACTCGCCCAGGCATGGGACGCCAGCCCTCGCACCCGGCTGACCCACTCCCTGGAGTGCGCCCAGGTCGGCAGGGAACTCGGCGCGGCCCTCGGCTGCGATCCCGACCTCGTCGAAGCCGCCTGCCTCTCCCACGACATGGGGCACCCGCCCTTCGGGCACAACGGAGAGCAGGCGCTCAACGACTTCGCCAAGGAGTGCGGCGGCTTCGAGGGCAACGCGCAGTCGCTGCGGCTGCTCACCCGCCTGGAACCCAAGCGGTTCGTCCGCGAGCCCGCCACCGGCGGCCTGGTGAGCGTCGGCCTCAACCTGACCAGGGCGGCCCTGGACGCCGCCACCAAGTACCCCTGGCCCCGCGGCGGTCACCCCACCGAGCCGGACTCCCCGAAATTCGGGGTGTACGAGGACGACCTGCCGGTCTTCGACTGGCTGCGCCGGGGCGCGCCCGAGGGCAGGGCATGCTTCGAGGCTCAGGTCATGGACTGGTCCGACGACGTGGCGTACTCCGTGCACGACGTGGAGGACGGCCTGCACGCCGGGCACCTCGACCCCGCGCTGCTGCTCGCCGAGCCCGAGCGGCTGGACATCTTCGCCGTCGCCCTCGGGCGCTACGTGCCGCGCGGCACCGACCCCGCGGAACTGGAGGAGGCGCTGAACCGGCTCACCGCCCAGGAGTGGTGGCCGTCCACCTACGACGGCTCGGCAGTGGCCCAGGCCCGCCTGAAGGACACCACCAGCCAGCTGATCGGCCGGTTCTGCCTGGCAGCCGAGGGGGCGACCCGCGCGGCGTACGGCTCGGGCCGGCTCACCCGGTACGGCGCCGAGCTGGTCGTGCCCCGTACGACCCGTATGGAGTGCGCCGTGCTCAAGGCCGTGGCCGACCGCTACGTGATGCAGCGGGACGACCAGGAACGGCTGCGCGCCGAGCAGCGGATCGTTCTCGCGGAGCTCGCCGAGGCCCTCACCGCCCGGGCACCCGAGGGCATGGACCGTCAGTTCGCCGCGCTGTTCGGGGCCGCGGACGACGACAGGGCGAGACAGCGGGTGATCGTGGATCAGATCGCCGCGCTCACCGACGCCTCGGCCCGCACCCTGCACGCCCGGCTGACGTCCCGCCGCCCGGTGAACTGACCACTCGGGGTGACCGGAAGCGGTCACCCCCTCTTCCCGCATCACGCTGCGTGCGGGACGCTCGCTGGAGCGGCGTTGCGTGACAAGCGCTGCGTTACAAGCACACCAGGAGGCAACAAGTGGTCGACGCGGATCAGACGTTCGTCATTGTCGGAGGGGGACTCGCCGGAGCGAAAGCCGCGGAGACCCTCCGTGCCGAGGGTTTCACCGGCAGGGTGATCCTCGTCTGCGACGAACTCGACCACCCGTACGAACGCCCGCCGCTCTCCAAGGGCTACCTCCTCGGCAAGGAGGAGCGGGACAGCGTCTTCATCCACGAGCCCGCGTGGTACGCCCAGGCGGAGATCGAGCTGCACCTCGGACAGCCCGCCGTGCACCTCGACCGCGAGAACCGGACCGTCCGGCTCGGCGACGGCACCCGCCTCCACTACGACCGGCTGCTGCTGGCCACGGGCGCGGAGCCCCGCCGGCTCGACATCCCCGGCACCGACCTGGCCGGAGTGCACCACCTGCGCCGCCTCTCGCACGCCGAACGGCTGCGCGGAGTGCTGTCCTCCCTCGGCCGCGACAACGGGCACCTGGTGATCGCCGGCGCGGGCTGGATCGGCCTCGAAGTGGCCGCCGCCGCCCGCTCGTACGGTGCCGAGGTGACCGTCGTCGAACCGCTGCCCACCCCGCTCCACCAGGTGCTCGGGCCCGAACTCGGGCAGCTCTTCACCGACCTGCACAGTGAGCACGGCGTCCGCTTCCACTTCGGGGTGCGGCTCACGGAGATCGTCGGTCAGGACGGCGTGGTCCTCGCAGCCCGCACCGACGACGGCGGGGAGCACCCCGCCCACGACGTCCTGGCCGCCATCGGCGCCGCCCCGCGCACCGCGCTCGCCGAGGCGGCGGGACTGGAACTCGTGCCCCGCGCCGAGGGCGGCGGCATCGCCGTCGACGCCTCGCTGCGCACGTCCGACCCGAACATCTTCGCCGCGGGTGACGTCGCCGCGGCCCGCCACCCGCTGCTCGGGACGCGGCTGCGCGTCGAACACTGGGCCAACGCCCTCAACGGCGGGCCCGCCGCCGCCCGCGCGATGCTGGACCACGACGTGTCGTACGACCGGGTTCCGTACTTCTTCTCCGACCAGTACGACGTCGGGCTCGAGTACTCCGGCTACGCGCCGCCCGGCTCCTACGACCAGGTGCTGGTGCGCGGCGACACCGGCAAGCGCCGGTTCATCGCCTTCTGGCTGAAGGAGGGCCGGGTGCTGGCCGGGATGAACGTGAACGTCTGGGACGTCGTGGAGCACATCCAGAACCTGATCCGCTCGGGGACGGTCGTCGACCAGGAGGCGCTGAGCGACCCGTCGGTCCCTCTGGAATCGCTGGCCTGACCCCGGGCGGCGGGGGCCGGTCCGCGCCCCGCGTAGTCCCGGCGCCGGCCGGTCCGCGTCCCGCGTCCCGCGTGCTCTCCCGGGTCCGGGCCGGGACGACGCGTGCTCCCGGACCCCGCCCGTCCGCGTCCGGCGTGCTCCCGGGCCCGGCCGGGACGACGGGTGCTCCCGGACCCGGCCGTGTCGGCCGTCCACCGGCGGCGGGCCTCGACTGTCCGAGCGTGAACGTAGAATTCCCGCGTGGCAGGCAGGATCAACGACGACGACGTGAAGGCGGTGCGGGACGCGGTCCCCATCGACGCCGTCGTGTCCGAGTACCTCCAGCTGCGCAACGCCGGAGGCGGAAACCTCAAGGGCCTGTGCCCCTTCCACGACGAGAAGTCGCCGTCGTTCCAGGTCAGCCCCAGCAAGGGGCTGTACTACTGCTTCGGCTGCCAGGCCGGCGGCGACACCCTCGACTTCGTCATGAAGATCGACCACCTCTCCTTCTCCGAGGCGGTCGAGCGCCTCGCCGGCACCGCGGGGATCACCCTGCGGTACGAGGAGGGCGGGTACACCCCGAACAGCCAGCGCGGCGAGCGCATCCGGCTCGTCGAGGCGCACAAGATCGCCGCGCAGTTCTACATCGAGCAGCTGGACGGCCCCGAGGCCGAGATCGGCCGCACGTTCCTCGCCGAGCGCGGCTTCGACCAGAACGCCGCCCAGCACTTCGGCGTCGGCTACAGCCCGGCCGGCTGGGACCACCTCACCCGCTATCTGCGCGGCAAGGGCTTCAGCGACAAGGAACTGATCCTCTCCGGTCTCGCCCAGGACAGCCGCAGCGGCAAACCCATCGACCGTTTCCGCGGCCGCCTGATGTGGCCCATCCGCGACATCACCGGCGAGGTCGTCGGCTTCGGCGCCCGCAAGCTCCGCGAGGACGACAACGGTCCGAAGTACCTCAACACGCCCGAGACGGCGATCTACAAGAAGTCCCAGGTCCTCTACGGCATCGACCTCGCCAAGAAGGAGATCGCCCGGACGAGCCGGGCCGTCGTCGTCGAGGGCTACACCGACGTCATGGCCTGCCACCTCGCCGGCGTCACCACCGCCATCGCCACCTGCGGCACCGCCTTCGGCAGCGACCACATCAAGATCCTCCGCAGACTGCTGATGGACAACGCCACCGCCGAGGTCATCTTCACCTTCGACGGCGACGCGGCGGGCCAGAAGGCCGCCCTGCGCGCCTTCGAGGACGATCAGAAGTTCGCCGCCGAGACCTCCATCGCGATCACCCCGGGCGGCATGGACCCCTGCGAACTGCGCCTCGCCGAGGGCGACAGTGCCGTCGAGTCCCTCGTCGAGACCCGCACGCCGCTCTTCGAGTTCGCCATCCGGCAGATGGTCAAGCGGCACAACCTCGACACCCCCGCCGGCCGCGCCGCCGCCCTCGACGAGGCGGCCCCGATCGTCGCCAACATCAAGAACATCGCCATCCAGCACGAGTCCGCGGTGCAGCTCGCGGGCATCCTCGGCATCCTGGACACCCAGTTCGTGGTGCGCCGCGTGGCCCAGCTCGCCCGCTGGGCCAGGGAGCGCGGCGCCGCCGCCCTGCGGCTCATCGATGCGGACGGGGTCGAGGCGCTGACCATGCGCAAACTCGCGACCGCGCTCGATGCGAACCCGATGTCGCTGTACCACCACGTGCCGAACAAGGACGCCCTGCTGC
>NZ_JAAAXQ010000223.1 GCF_009916105.1 Streptomyces sp. GC420
CTTCCGCGCCCTCCCTCCGCCCTCCGCTCTGCCGCGCCCTCCGCATCCTCCGCGCCCTCCGCACAGCTTTCACATGCAGCCCTGTTCCTGACGCTGCGTCAGTTCAGTAATCTGACAGGGCGTCAGTTGCCTTGGTCGTCACACAGGAGCGGGCGGAACCATGCTTGGATCGACTCGCGGAACCATCACCACCAACTCCCGCCCCGCGAAGGTCGTGGCATGCGGCGATCCACCGTCACCCGCCGCCCACGGGGTGACCGTGACCGCCGGGGACCTGGACGTCCTCGATGTCAGCGGCCGCCCGCTGCACGCTCCGGTGCCGGACCTGGACCGGTTCTTCCGGCCCGAGTCCGTCGCGGTCATCGGTGCCTCGGACGCCGAGGGGCGGCCCAACACCGGCATCACCGGGCAGCTGGTGTCCTGGGCGGAGCGGGTCGGCGCCCGTCTGTATCCCGTTCATCCCACGCGCACGTCCGTTTACGGCCTCCCCTGTTTCCCGTCCGCGGCCGACCTCCCGGAGCAGGTCGATCTCGCGGTGCTGCTGGTCGGTGATCCGCTCCCGCTGATCGGGCAGCTCGCCGAGCAGAAGGTGCGGTTCGCCGTCGCCTTCGCCTCGGGCTTCGCCGAGACCGGCGAGCGAGGCGCCGAGGCCCAGGCCCGGCTCACCGCCGCCGTCGAGCGCTCCGGCCTGCGGCTGCTCGGGCCCAACACCAACCTCAACGCCTTCGAGCGGTTCCGCGAGGACCTGGAGGGACCCTCGATCGCCCTGATCACCCAGTCCGGACATCAGGGACGCCCCGTCTTCGCCCTCCAGGAACTCGGCATCCGGCTCTCCCACTGGGCCCCGACCGGCAACGAGGCCGACCTGGAGACCGCCGACTTCATCTCCTACTTCGCGCAGCGGCCCGAGGTCGGGGCCATCGCCGCGTACATCGAGGGGATCAAGGACGGCCGCTCCTTCCTGCTCGCCGCCGACCGGGCGGCCAGGGCCGGCGTGCCCGTCGTCGCCGTGAAGGTGGGCCGCACGGAGACCGGCGCCCGGACCGCCGCCTCACACACCGGCAAGCTCACCGGAGCCGACCGGGTGGTGGACGCGGCCATGCGGCAGTTCGGCGTGATACGCGTCGACGGCCTGGACGAACTCCAGGACACTTCCGCCCTGCTGGCGCGGGCGCGGCCGCCGCGCGCGGAAGGGATCGCCGTCTATTCGATCTCGGGCGGCACAGGCGCGCACTTCGCGGACCTGGCCACGGAGGCGGGGCTGCGTCTGCCCGTCCTCTCCGAGGCCCGGCAGACGGAGCTGCACCAGTGGATACCGGACTATCTGAACGTGTCCAACCCCGTCGACAGCGGCGGCCACCCGGTCGGCGACTGGCGCGGCCGGAAGATCATCGACTCGATCCTCGCCGATCCCGAGGTGGGCGTGCTGATCTGCCCGATCACCGGGCCCTTCCCGCCGATGAGCGACAAGCTGGCCCAGGATCTCGTGGACGCGGCGGAGCAGACGGACAAGCTGGTGTGCGTGGTGTGGGGCTCGCCCGTGGGCACCGAGGACGCGTACCGCACGACCCTTCTCGGCTCGTCCCGGGTCGCCACCTTCCGGACTGTCGCCAACTGCATCACCGCCGTGCGTGCCTGGCTCGACCACCACCGCTTCGCGAAGGGCTACCGCTCCCCCTTCGACGAGGCGCCGCGCACACCGTCCCCCTCTCTGCGCAAGGCCCAGGCCCTGCTGCGCCCGGGCGAGCAGCTGAGCGAGCACGCCGGCAAGCAGCTCCTTCGGACGTACGGCATCCGCGTACCGCGCGAGCAACTGGTGACCAGCGCCGCGGCCGCCGTCCGGGCCGCGGGCCAGATCGGCTACCCCGTCGTCATGAAGGCCTCCGCCCCCCGGCTCGCCCACAAGACGGAACTCGGACTGGTCAGGATCGGGCTGACCTCCGCCAGCCAGATCCGCGACACCTACCGCGAGCTGACCGACATCGCCCGCTACGAGGGGGTCGACCTGGACGGGGTCCTCGTCTGCCAGATGATCGAGCACGGGGTCGAGATGGTGGTCGGCGTCCACCGCGACCCGGTGTTCGGGCCCACGGTGGCCGTGGGCCTCGGCGGCGTGCTCGTCGAGGTGCTGCGGGACACCGCCGTACGCGTCCCGCCCTTCGGCGAGGACCAGGTCAGGACCATGCTCCGCGAACTGCGCGGGCGGGCCCTGCTCGACGGGGTCAGGGGGGCGCCCCCCGCCGATACCGACGCGCTCGTCGAAGTCGTCCTGCGTGTGCAGCGGATGGCGCTCGAACTCGACGGCGAACTCGCGGAGCTGGACATCAACCCGCTGCTGGTCCTCCCGCGCGGGCAGGGCGCCGTCGCGCTCGACGCGCTCGCCGTGTGCCACTGACCGCGGGCGCCGGCCCCGCGCCGCCGCATACCGCCGGTGCCCGCCGCACCGCTCCGCCCCCCATGGACCCCCGACGCCCGGGCGAGTCCTCGCCGCCGACGCCGCCGAACGGATTTCTTCCATGACGAACACCCCCCGTGATCCGTCCGCCGCGTCCCCCGACCCGGCTGATGGGACCGATCCCGTGGACTCATTGGTACAGCACGCCACTGACAACGGCGTCGCGCGGATCGTCCTCAACCGCCCGGAAGTACGCAATGCCATCACGGCTGACCAGCGAGAACGCATCATCTCCCATCTCGCGGCCGCCTCCGCGGACCCGTCGGTGCGTGCCGTCCTGATCACCGGGACGGGAAAGGGCTTCTGCGCCGGGGCGGACCTGCGCGCCGGCGCTCGGGCCACGGCCGAGCCGGTGCCCGGGGACGTGGCCCGTACGATCCGGCTCGGCGCGCAACGGCTCGTCGCCGCCGTCCTCGACTGCGAGAAGCCGGTGCTGGCCGCGGTCAACGGCACGGCCGCGGGCCTCGGCGCTCACCTCGCGCTCGCCTGCGATCTCGTACTGGCCGCCGAATCGGCGACGTTCGTCGAGGTGTTCGTCCGTCGCGGCCTCGTCCCTGACGGCGGCGGAGCCTATCTGCTCCCCCGGCTGGTCGGGCCGCAGCGGGCCAAGGAGCTGATGTTCTTCGGCGACGCGCTCGGGGCGTGGGAGGCCGAACGTCTCGGGCTGGTCAACCGGGTGGTGCCGGACGCCGAGTTGGAGAAGACGGCCCGCGCCTGGGCGGGGAGACTCGCTTCCGGCCCGACCCGCGCGCTCGCCCTCACCAAGCAGCTCGTCAACGCCTCTCTCGACACCGATCGCGCCGGCGCCTTCGCCGCGGAGGCGGCCGCGCAGGAGATCAACATGACGACGCGGGACGCACAGGAGGGGGTCACGAGCTTCGTCGAGCGGCGCGGAGCCGACTTCCGGGGGCGCTGACACCGCGCGCCGGGGGCTTCCGAGGACCGGCCTGGGCGATGTGCTCGTCCAGAGCCGAGAGTGCGATGTTGGCCGGCAGCGGCGAGAGGATCCCACCCTGCGGAGTTCCGGTGCGTGTGTCCGTGAATGCTCCGTCCTGGGACAGGATCCCGGATTTCAGAAACGCCTTTACCAAGGACAGCACCCCCGGACTGGGTGCTCGCCCGGACCCGACCCGCGCCACCCCTTCCAATCTGACGTGCCATCAGATTCACTGATCCTGTGATGGGACACGCAGGGATGGCGGCGACCGCCGTCCGCTACCTCAGGTCCGTCGGGGCCGCCACCGCCGCGGCGCCCGTCGAAGCACTGCCGCGCCCCGACCTGCGCGCGGTGGGCGAGGACGAGCGCCCACCGGTCGATCCGGGGGAATTCCGTGACGTACTCGGCCATTTCGCCAGCGGGGTCACCGTCATCACCTGTCCCGGGGAAGGCGAGGAGGGGCCCGCGGGCTTCGCGTGCCAGTCCTTCGCCTCGCTGTCCCTCGACCCGCCCCTCGTCGTGTTCATGGTGGGCCGCTCCTCCACCACCTGGCCGCGCATCGCCCGCGCCGGCGTTTTCTGCGTCAACGTCCTCGGCGTCGGACAGGAAGGCCTGTGCCGCGCCTTCGCCGCAAGCGGTACCGACAAGTTCGCGGGCTTGACGTACGACGCCGCGCCCGCGACCCGCTCACCGCTCCTCGCCGGTGTGCCCGCCTGGATCGACTGCGTGATCCATGCCGTGCACACCGGCGGCGACCACCTGATCGTCGTCGGCCGGGTGCGGGCCCTCGCCGCGCCGGGCGGACGCGCCCCGCTGCTGTTCCACCGGGGCAGGTTCGGCCGCCCGGCCGACTGACGACCACACGGGGCCGGGTCCCGTCCCTCGCCGGGGGCCGCCCGCCGTGCCGTCACGGTCCCGTCCCTCGCCCGCGGTCCCGTCCCGCGTCAGTGGTCCCGTCCCTCGCCCGCGGTCCCGTCCCGCATCAGCTCGCCCGTCTCCCGCGTCAGGCCGCCGCCACGACCGCCGCCGGCCTGCGCCTGATCACGAGCGCCATCAGGGCGGCCGCCGCGCACAGGGCTCCCGAGGCGTACCAGACCACGTCGTACGTGCCGAACACATCGCGTGCCGCACCGCCCAGGAAGGCCACCAGTGCCGCGCCGACCTGGTGCGAGGCCAGCACCCAGCCGAACACGATCGCACTGTCCTCGCCGTAGTGCTCGCGGCACAGGGCGATCGTCGGCGGGACGGTGGCGACCCAGTCGAGCCCGTAGAAGACGATGAAGAACAGCATCGGCGGGTGGACGCTGGGAGCGAGCAGCATCGGGAGGAAGAGCAGGGAGACGCCGCGCAGCGCGTAGTAGACGGCGAGCAGCCGGCGCGGCTCGAAGCGGTCGGTGAACCATCCGGAGGCGATGGTCCCCACGACGTCGAAGACCCCGATGACTGCCAGGAGGGACGCCGCAGCCGTGATCGCCATTCCGTGGTCGTGCGCGGCGGGCACGAAGTGCGTCTTGACCAGACCGTTCGTCGAGGCGCCGCAGATCGCGAAGGTCCCGGCGAGCAGCCAGAAGGGCCCGGTGCGTGCCGCCCGAAACAGGACCGTGACGGCACGGCGGGCGGCCCCCGGCGAGGGCGGCGGCTTGGGCACGAACGCGTCGGCGCCGTAGGGCGCAAGATGCACGTCGGCCGGGTGGTCGCGCAGCAGCAGCCATACGAAGGGCACGACGGTCAGTGCCGCGAGCGCCACGGTGACCGCCGCGGGGCGCCAGCCGTGGTTCTCGACCAGCCAGGAGAGCAGTGGCAGGAAGACCAACTGGCCGGAGGCTCCCGCGGCGGTGAGGATGCCGGTGACCAGTCCGCGCCGGGCGACGAACCAGCGGTTGGTGACGGTGGCGGCGAAGGCGAGCGCCATGGAGCCGCTGCCGAGGCCGACGAGGACGCCCCAGAAGAGGACCAGCTGCCAGGCGGCCGTCATGAAGACGGTCAGTCCGGAGCCGACAGCGATGACCGTCAGGGCGACGGCGACGACCCGGCGGATGCCGAAACGGTCCATCAGGGCCGCGGCGAACGGAGCGGTCAGCCCGTACAGCGCGAGGTTGACCGAGACGGCGAAGCCGATAGTGCCGCGCGACCAGTCGAACTCGCCGTGCAGGGGCTCGATGAGCAGGCCGGGCAGGGAGGCGAAGGCGGCCGCTCCGACGATCGTCACGAAGGTCACGGCCGCGACGAACCACGCGCGGTGGATACGCGATCCCGGTCGCGCACGACCGTCGGCCGGCTGCGCGTCCTGTGCGGGGGCTCCGGTTGTCTGCGTCACGACGACAGGCTCCCGTCCCGCTCCCCGCCTCATCGAGTGGCCCGAAAGACAGCATTCGATAGGATCGGGCCACAGACGCCGTCCGTCTCGCCTGAAGGGACACACCGTGGGGACGTACGACTCGCCTCAGGAGCACGACGGCGGGCAGACCGGCGCGCACCGCCCGCACCGCGTCGCCATCCTCGCCCTGACCGGGGTGATCCCCTTCGAGCTCGGCATCCCCTACCGGATCTTCGGACTCGCCCGGGGCCCCGGGGGCGAGCGACTGTACGAGGTCACGACCTGCTCGGTCACGGCCGGGCAGGTCGGGACGGACGCCGACTTCTCGATCCTCGTCGCACGGGGCCCCGAGGCGCTGGCCGCCGCCGACACCGTGGTGGTCCCGGCCTCGTACGAGCTCGGCCCGGTGTACGAGGAAGGGCGGCTCACACCGGAGCTGGCCGCCGCGCTGCGGCACGTCCGGCCGGGCACCCGCCTGGTGTCCATCTGCACCGGCGGGTACGTCCTGGCCGCCGCCGGCTACCTTGACGGGCGGCGCGCGACCACCCACTGGTCGTCCGCCGAGCACTTCGCCGCCCTCTTCCCCGCCGTCGACGTCGACCCGGACGTCCTGTTCATCGACGACGGCGACGTCCTGACCTCGGCTGGTGTCGCCGCCGGCATCGACCTGTGCCTGCACATCGTGCGCGGCGACCACGGCTCGGCCGTCGCCAACGAGGTGGCCAGGCGCAGTGTCGTACCGCCGCACCGGGACGGCGGGCAGGCGCAGTACATCAAGCGGCCGATGCCGGAGCCGCAGCTCGCGACGACGACGGCGGCGCGGGCCTGGGCGCTGGGGCGGCTGGACCGGCCGATCCAGCTGCGGGACATGGCCGCGCAGGAGTCGATGAGCGTACGGACCTTCACGCGGCGCTTCCGCGAGGAGGTCGGCGTCAGTCCGGGGCAGTGGCTCACGCAGCAGCGCGTTGAGCGGGCCCGGCATCTGCTGGAGTCGACCGACCTGTCCGTCGACCAGGTGGCGCGGGACGCGGGGTTCGGTACGGCGGCGTCCATGCGGCAGCACCTGCAGGCGGTGCTCGGCGTCTCCCCCACGGTCTACCGGCGCACGTTCCGCGCTTCGGCCGCGCAGGAGGCTCCCTCCACCCGGTGACGGGGCCCGTTCGTCCGGTGGTGGCCGGTTCGCCCCTAGTGTGCTGCGTCAGAAATCCTGAGGGTTAGTCGGCCCTGCTGCTGTGGAGATCGTTCTTTCCGAGGGCGAGCGTGCTGAGCTGGTGCGCCGGGCGGGGCTGTCCGACCGGCGCGCGGCTGAGCGGGCCCGGATTATCCTGGCATGCGCTGATGGCATGTCGAATGCGGGTGCTGTCCGTTGCGACGCCTGTGCATGGTCGCGGTGATCACCCCGGTCACCTCGATGCCGTCCGCGCCCGCCACGGCCACACCGCCGGCGGGGCCGCCTGCTGACGCGCCTTGGAAAAGAGTTGCGGGCCGCTGTCGATCCGGCCACGTCCCGTTCGACGTCATGATGTGCGGCGCCTCGCCGCACGATGACGCGACAGGACCTGGCGAGGAAACACGTGGATCAACTGCTGAGAGTCATGAACTTCAACGTCTCGAGTGACGGAATCGGTGCCGGTGAGCACCAGAGTCTCGAGCGGCCGTTCGGCCACGACCATCCCGAGAGGATGTTCGCCTGGGCCGGGGCCACGGCGAGCTGGCCCATGCGCACGGATCCCGGGGGGAGCCGGGGCCTTGACGACTACTTCACGCGGGACTTCGCACGCAACATCGGTGCCGAGATCATGGGCCGCAACAAGTTCGGGCCCCAGCGCGGGCCCTGGCAGGACCATGAGTGGCGCGGTTGGTGGGGGGAGGAGCCCCCGTTCCGCACGCCGGTGTTCGTCATGACCCACCACACGCGTCCGTCGTTCACGCTCTCCGACACCACGTTCCACTTCGTCGACGGCGACCCGGCCACGGTCCTCGAACGGGCGCGTGACGCGGCACAGGGCAAGGACGTCCGCCTCGGGGGCGGGGTCACCACCATCCGGCAGTTCCTTGATGCCGGCCTCGTCGACACCATGCATGTGGCGGTCTCGCCGGTGAAGCTCGGGGCCGGACTGCGGCTCTGGGAGTCCCCCGATGAACTGCTCGACCGGTTCCACCTGGAGGTCGTGCCCAGCCCGAGCGGCGTGACGCACCACCTGTTCTGGCGAAGGTGACGCGAGGCCCCAATCGAGTTCAGGCTGCGACGGCGAGGGGGCGTCCGCACCATCGGATGCCCTTCTCGCTGCGGATGCGGGCGCGTTCCTTGCGTTGGGCGGCGAGTACGTCGGGGTGGCGGGCGTCGGCGTTGCGCCGGTGCGGGTAGCGGTGCAGCGCCCGGGTCTGCGCGGGATGGCTGCGGTGGTTGGAGTTGTCCAGGGGTGAACTGCCGCGGCGGGCCGAAGTGGGCCTCGATCGGGTTGGCCCTGGAGGCGTAGGTCGGCGTGAAGCACAGCTCGACCCTGTTCTTCTTCGCCCAGCGGCGGATGTCGGCGCCGGTGTGGGCGGAGAGGTTGCCCAGGACGATGTGGATCGGGCGCCGTCGGGTCGGGCGGCACGGATCGACTTCAGCGCGGATCGACTTCAGCGCGGCCAGGGTGCTGGCGGTGCCCTTGCGGGTGGTCGATGCCCCACAGCCGGTCGTCGCCGACGGAGTGGCAGCCGTGGAAGTGGGTGACGCCGTGGGTGCGGAGGCAGGTCGCCGGATCGCCGGACTCGTCCGGGGGAGGGGAAGCCGGTTCAGGCGAAGACGAGGACGCCGCGCGCCACCCGCCCGTGGTGGGCGTCGTCCGCCGCCTTGGCGAAGTCCTCGACCGGGTAGGTCTCGCTGACGAGTTCGTCGAGCAGCAGCCGGCCCTGCCGGTAGAGCTCGGCGTACAGGGCGATGTCGCGCTGCGGGCGCGAGGAGCCGTAGCGGCAGCCGAGGATCGCCTTGTCGAGGTACATGGACGACACCAGGAAGGAGGCCTCGGCGTCGGCGGGCGGGACGCCGAGCAGTACGGCCTGTCCGTGCCGGTCGAGGAGATCGACCGCGAGCCGGATCAGCCGCGTGCTGCCGACGCACTCGAAGGCGTGGTCGGCGCCGTCGGGCAGGATCTCCCTCACGGCCGCCGCGGTGTCCTGCCGCACGGACGCGTCGACGAAGTGGGTCGCGCCGAAGCGCCTGGCCATGGCTTCCTTGGCCGGGTTGGCGTCCACGGCGACGATCGCCCCCGCGCCCGCGATCCGCGCGCCCTGGATCACGTTGAGGCCGATGCCGCCCGCGCCGATGACGAGGACGCGGTCACCGTGGCCCGCCCTCGCCCGGTTCAGTACGGCGCCGACGCCCGTCAGGACACCGCAGCCGATCAGCGCGGCGGAGGCCGGCGGGATGTCGTCGGGGATCTTGACCGCCTGGACCGCCTTGACGACGGTGCGTTCGGCGAAGGCGGAGTTGGACGCGAAGTTGAACAGGGGCGCACCGGCCCGGGAGAACGGCCGCCCCGGCCTGCCGATGGCCTTGCGGCACATCGTGGGCCTGCCCCGGTCGCACTCGGCGCAGGTGCCGCAGTTGGCGAGGGTGGACAGGGCGACACGGTCGCCCGGCACGACATGGGTGACGCCGGGCCCCACGGATTCCACGATTCCGGCGCCCTCGTGGCCGAGCACGACCGGCACGGGGAAGGGGATCGTGCCGTCGATGACGGACAGGTCGCTGTGGCAGAGACCGGCGGCGGCCACGTCGACCCGCACCTCCCCGGGGCCGGGGCCGCGGACCTCCAGATCGTCGACCACCCGGACCTGTTTCCCGTCGAAGATCACGCCTCTCATGAGCTGTCTCCTCTGTTGCGAAGGGCCGCGGCCGCACGGGCCGCGGTCGCGTGGGGCAGGCGTCGGGCCCGGGAGGCTCGACGGGCCGGGAGGCTCGACGGGCCGGGAGGCCGGCGGGCCGGGAGGCCGGCGGTCCCGGGCGGCTTGACGGGCGGATCGGGCTCAGGACGGCCAGACGACCGACTGGAGTTCGCTGTACGCGTGCAGGCCGAAGGAGCCGCCGTCCCGGCCGACACCGCTGTCCTTGAACCCGCCGAACGGGGTCTCGGGGTGCCGCTGCGCGGTGTTGATGCCGACGTTGCCGCTGCGCAGCCGGGCGGCCAGTGCCCAGGCGCGGCCGGCGTCCGCGCTGAACACGTAGTCGTACAGGCCGTAAGGGGTGCCGTTGGCGATGCGGACCGCCTCGTCGTCGTCGGAGAAGGGCATGGCCACGACGACCGGGCCGAAGATCTCCTCCTGGGCGACGGTCATGGCGGGGGTGACATCACCGAGCAGGGTCGGGGCGACGTAGAAACCCGGTTTGGCGGGTGGGCGTTCGCCGCCCGCGAGGACGCGGGCACCCTGCTCGCGGGCGCCCGCGACGTACGCCTCGACCCGGTCGCGCTGGGCGGCCGAGACGAGCGGGCCGACGACGGTGGAGTTGTCCACAGGGTCCCCGATTGTCAGTGCGGCCGCGTAGTGTCGGAGACCGGCGACGACCTTCTCGTACAGCGTGTGATGTACGAGCACGCGGGTCGGTGCCGTGCAGATCTGCCCGCTGTGGAAAGTCCACGTCGAAGCAACCGCCCCGATCGCCGCGTTGACCGTCTTCTCGTCGGCGTCCTCAAGAACGATGGCCGCGCCCTTGCCTCCCAGCTCCATCAGGGTGCGCTTCATCGTCCTCCCCGCGGTCTCGGCGATCCGCTTTCCCACGGCGGTGGATCCGGTGAAGCTGATCATGTCGACGTCCGGGTGCGAGACGAGCGCCTCGCCCGCGGACGCGCCGGAGCCGGTGACGACGTTGAACACGCCGTCGGGCAGCCCGGCTTCCTTCAGGATCGGCCCCAGTTCCAGGCAGCCCAGCGGGTCCTGGGGTGCGGGTTTGGCGACGACGGTGTTTCCCATGGCGAGGGCGGGTGCCGCCTTGCCCGCGAGGTTGACGATCGGGAAGTTGTAGGAGGTGATGCAGCCGACGACACCCACCGGCCTGCGTATCGCGGCCGCGCCGATGAGTCCGCCGGGTGCCAGCGGGCTGGCCTTCACGGGCAGCGGGGCGAGCGGTACGACATCCGGCTCCGGCCGTGCGTAGCGGCGGAACCGGTCGGCCGCCGTGGGTACCTGCATGGCCGAGGCGACACGCATGGTCGCGCCCGTCTCGGCCTGGAGAAGGGGAACGAGCTCCTTCGCATGCTCCATGAGGAGATCAGCGACCCGGTCGAGCACTGCCGCGCGTTCGCGCGGACCGGTGCGGGACCAGCCGTCATGTGCGGCCCGCGCGGCGGTCACGGCCGCGGCGACGTCGGCAGTCGTCGCCTCCGGGGCCTCCCCGACGACCTGTTCGGTCGCCGGATTGACAACTGGATAGTGCAGCCCTGTTCCGGGGGCCCGCCAGGCGCCGTCGATCCAGTGCCCGTAGCGGCGGTGCGGCCGGTCCCCGTGGGGCCGGTCCCCGTGCGGCCGGCGCTCCCGGCTCGAAGCGGTCATCGCGACCACGTTCCCTTCCCTGTCCCTGGGCGGGCCGGTCGGGCACACCCCGCCCGGCGCTGTCGCGCGAGGTCCCGTCGCCGCCGGTGCCCGTTCGGGTGCCGTCAGGCGTTGGGCCGTTCCCTGCCGGCGGCCGCCTTCGCCATGGCCTCCAGCTGTGCCAGCATCGGCATCGGGTCGGTCCCGACGGTGCCCGGCAGAAAGTCCGCGATGCGCTCCGGTGTCCAGGAGCCCTCGGCGTACGCGGCGCGCAGTTCCCTGGGCTGGGCCCACACGGCGATCTTCGGGCCGGCGATCGTGTACACCTGCCCGGTGATGCCCTCGGCCTTCGCCCGGTCGCCGAGGAGGTAGACGACCAGCGCCGCCACGTCCTCCGGTTCGCCGATCTCCTTCAGCTCCATCGGGACATTGGCCGACATGCGGGTACGGGCCACGGGGGCGACCGCGTTGGCGGTGACGCCGTACTTGTGCAGCCCGAGTGCCGCGCTGCGCACCAGCGAGATGATCCCGCCCTTCGCGGCGGAGTAGTTGGCCTGGGCGACACTGCCCTGGTGGTTGCCGCTGGTGAAGCCGACCAGGGTTCCCGAGCCCTGTTTCCTCATCACGGCGGAGGCCGCCCGGAACACGGTGAAGGTGCCCTTGAGATGGGTGGCGACCACGGGGTCCCACTCCTCCTCCGACATGTTGAACAGCATCCGCTCGCGCAGGATCCCGGCGACGCACACGACGCCGTCGACGCGCCCGTACTCCGCGAGGGCCACGTCCACGAGCCGCTGCCCGCCGGCCATCGTGGAGATGTCGTCCGCGACGGCGACGGCCTCACCGCCCGACGCGCGGATCTCCTCGGCGACGGCGTCGGCGACCTCGCTCGTGGGCGCCGCGCCGTCGACGGAGACGCCGTAGTCGTTGACGACTACCCGGGCCCCCTCCGCGGCCGCGCCGAGCGCGACCGCCCGCCCGATGCCGCGTCCCGCTCCGGTGACGGCGACCACCTTGCCCGCCAAGAAGTTCCCCACGCCCGGCCCCTTCCCGCAGTTTCTGACGGACCGTTAGATTTTATCGGCGGGGGCGTGCTCGAACACAAGCCCCTGACGCCGACCGACTCGAGGAGCCGCCCCATGGCAATGCCGGCCGAGTTCCACGACCTTGCCGAGCGCGTGAACAACTGGGGCCGCTGGGGGGAGGACGACGAGCTCGGCACACTGAACCTGATCACCGACGCGGTGGTCAGGGACGCGGCGGCCACGGTCCGCAGCGGCCGCCGGATCCCGCTCGCCCTGCCGCTGGAGCAGGACGGCGTGCAGACCGGGATGATCCCCGGCCGGGTCAATCCGCTGCACACCATGCTCTGCGTCAACCAGGAGCTGTTCGGCGCCGGCACCGTCGCGACCAGCGACGATGTCGTCACCATGGCCCTGCAGGCGGCCACGCACTGGGACGCCCTGGCCCATGTCTCCCACTCTGGGCGGCTCTACAACGGCCGGCCCGCCGGCTCCATCACCCCCCACGGGGGAGCCGGCTTCGGCGGCATCGGCCGGGTGCGGCACATCGTCTCGCGCGGGGTGCTGCTGGACGTGGCCCGCGCCCGGGGTGTCGACCGGCTTACGGGGGACCACGCCGTCGTCCCCGAGGACCTGGAGGCGGCGGAGGAACTCGCGGGCACCAGGGTGCGCGCCGGCGACATCGTGCTCGTGCGGACCGGACAGATCCAGACCTGCCTGAGAGGCGACAAGCACGGCTACGCCCATCCGTCACCGGGTCTGTCGATCCGTACGCCGGAGTGGTTCCGTGCCAGGGACGTCGCCGCGGTCGCCAATGACACGCTGACGTTCGAGATCTTCCCGCCCGAGATCGAGGACCTGTGGCTGGGGGTGCACGCGCTCGATCTCGTCGAGATGGGCATGCTTCAGGGGCAGAACTGGAACCTGGAGGAGCTGTCCGCGGCCTGCGCCGAGGAACGGCGTTACGCGTTCCTGCTGTCGGCGACGCCCGAGCCGTTCACCGGTGGCACCGGAAGCCCCGTGGCGCCGGTGGCCGTCCTCTGAGCGATCCCAGGCGTTCCTCCGGGCTGCCTCCCGGGCTTCATCCGGGCCACCCCGCGAGCCGGCTCCGGAACGGCGAACGAGTGCGTTCCCCGGACGATCAGGTGGGCGCCCCTGGCCGGCTCCCGGCTCCCGGCCCTCGGCCGGAGCCCGGCCC
>NZ_JAAAXQ010000224.1 GCF_009916105.1 Streptomyces sp. GC420
CTGCCGGGCCGGGTGCTGCCGCGGCTGCGCAGGACGGCGCGGCGGGTTCGCGCAGCACGGCGGGTGCGGGCGGGTCGCTCCGGCTGGGGCAGCGGCCGGATGCGGGTGCCGCGTCGGTGACCGGGCCGCACGGGGACGAGCGTCCGGCGGGTTCCTCGGGGGCCTCGACGGCGTCCGGCCTGCGGTCGGGAGACCGGGCCGGGGCGCACGGCTCCGCGGCCGCGCAGCGCGCCGGCGGGCCAGCCGAGCCGAACGGCCCCGCGGCCGCGCAGGACGGCGCGGCGGGTTCGCGCAGCACGGCGGGTGCGGGCGCGGTCGCCCAGGGCGGGTCGGTGGCCCCCGAGCGCGTTGCGCAGCCGGACCCGGGCGGCTCCTCGGGGCTTGCGCGGGGCCGTACGGCTGCCGGCGGGGCCGGGCGAGGCGGCGCCGGTGACGACGGGGCACGCCCTGCCCCGTCGGAGGCCGCTTCCGGCCGGGACGTGCGGGATGCGGGCGAGGGCGTGCCGGCGGAGGGCGCCGAGGGGGACGGCCGGTTCACGGTGCGGCTGGCGAACTTCGAGGGGCCGTTCGACCTGCTGCTGCAGTTGATCGCCAAGCACAAGCTGGACGTCACCGAGGTGGCGCTGTCGAAGGTGACCGACGAGTTCATGGCGCACATCCGGGCCATGGGCCCGGACTGGGACCTCGACCAGACGACGGAGTTCCTCGTCGTGGCGGCGACGCTGCTCGACCTGAAGGCGGCGCGGCTGCTGCCGACCGCCGAGGTGGAGGACGAGGCCGACCTGGCGCTGCTGGAGGCGCGCGACCTGCTGTTCGCGCGGCTGCTCCAGTACCGCGCGTACAAGCAGATCGCGGACATCTTCACCAGGCGGCTGGACGCCGAGAGCCGCCGGTACCCGCGCACCGTGGGCCTGGAGCCGCAGCACGCCGAACTGCTGCCCGAGGTCGTCATCAGCATCGGCGCCGAGGGCTTCGCGAAACTGGCCGTGAAGGCGATGCAGCCCAAGCCCAGGCCCCAGGTGTACGTCGACCACATCCACGCCCCGCTCGTCAGCGTGCGCGAGCAGGCGGAGATCGTGGTGGCGCGGCTGCGGGAGGCGGGCGAGGCGAGCTTCCAGCAGCTCGTCGAGGACGCGCGGGACACGCTGACCGTCGTGGCGCGGTTCCTTGCGCTGCTGGAGCTGTACCGCGAGAAGGCGGTCTCGCTGGACCAGGACGAGGCCCTGGGCACGCTCACGGTGCGCTGGTCCGGCGGCGCGGACGCGGCCGCGGAGCAACTCGTCACGGACGAGTTCGATCAGGTGGTGCAACCGGTGGAGGAGAAGGCATGAGCGGCGGCGGCGCGGAGAGTCCCGCGGGGGCGAGCACGATCGCCGGTCTCGAGCTGAAGCCCGCTCTGGAGGCGGTGCTGATGGTCGTCGACGAGCCGGCGACCGAGGAGCACCTGGCGAAGATCCTCCAACGGCCGCGACGGGAGGTCGGCAAGGCGCTGCGCGAGCTGTCCGACGACTACACCTCGCAGGGCCGGGGCTTCGACCTGCGGCTGGTCGCGGGCGGCTGGCGGTTCTACACCCGCCCCGAGTACGCCGAGGCCGTCGAGGGCTTCGTACTGGACGGGCAGCAGGCCCGTCTCACACAGGCGGCGCTGGAGACCCTGGCCGTGGTCGCGTACCGCCAGCCGGTCAGCCGTTCGCGGGTCTCGGCGGTCCGCGGAGTCAACTGCGACGGCGTGATGCGCACGCTGCTGCAGCGCGGGCTGGTCGAGGAGGCGGGCGCGGAACCCGAAACAGGTGCGATCCTGTACAGGACGACGAACTACTTCCTGGAGCGGATGGGCCTGCGCGGTCTGGACGAACTCCCCGAACTGGCGCCCTTCCTCCCCGAGGCCGAGGCGATCGAGGCGGAGACCCAGGAGGGGGTGCCGTCGTTCGATCCGGACGCTCCGGACCATGACGACAGCGACGACGACTCTCAGACGGACACTTGATGCGAAGCAGTGGCAGTAGCGGCAGGAACAGCGGGAACCGGAACGACCGCGGCGCGGGCAACCAGCGCGACGACCGGCAGAAGCGCGCGGGCCGTCCCCGTCCGGAGGAGCGCCGCTACGACGTCGGTGGGAGCGGCTCCGGGGAGCGGCAGGACAAGCCGGGCAAGAGCGGGAGCGGGAGCCGGGGCGCCGCCGCCCGCGGCGGGGCCAAGGGAGGCCCCCGGCCGGCCTCGGGCAGGTCGGCGGGCGCTCCCGGGCGCGGCGGCGCGGGCCGCACGGGCGGCCGGGGCCCCGCCAGGCCCCGTGAGTACGAGGCTCAGATCGAGGAGCGCAACCGCGAGCGGCACAACAAGCCGCAGATCAAGCTCCCCAAGACCTTCCCGGGTGCCGAGCAGGAGGGTGAGCGGCTGCAGAAGGTGCTGGCCCGGGCCGGCATGGGATCGCGGCGGGCGTGCGAGGAGCTGATCGACCAGGCCCGTGTGGAGGTGAACGGCAGGATCGTCACCGAGCAGGGGCTGCGGGTGGACCCGGAGAAGGACGAGATCAAGGTCGACGGCCTGACGGTCGCCACCCAGTCGTACCTCTTCTTCGCGCTCAACAAGCCCGCGGGTGTCGTCTCCACGATGGAGGACCCGGACGGGCGCCAGTGCCTCGGTGACTACGTCACCAACCGTGAGACCCGTCTGTTCCACGTCGGCCGTCTCGACACGGAGACCGAGGGCATCATCCTGCTCACCAACCACGGCGAGCTGTCCCACCGCCTGACGCACCCCAAGTACGGGGTGAAGAAGACGTACCTCGCGGCCATCCAGGGACCGCTGCCGCGCGATCTGGGCAAACGGCTGAAGGACGGCATCCAGCTGGAGGACGGATACGCGCGCGCCGACCACTTCCGGGTGGTCGAGAACACCGGCAAGAACTACCTGGTCGAGGTCACGCTGCACGAGGGCCGAAAGCACATCGTGCGCCGGATGCTGGCCGAGGCCGGCTTCCCGGTCGACCGGCTCGTACGGACCTCCTTCGGGCCGATCGCTCTCGGCGACCAGAAGTCCGGGTGGCTGCGGCGGCTCACCAACACCGAGGTGGGCATGCTGATGAAGGAAGTCGGCCTCTGAGCGCAGGGGTGTAACACAAATCGGCCCGCGGCCGGTTCCGTCATGAGGACGGTTCCGGCCGCGGGTCTTTTTTCGCGCTTGTGCACCCCCTCCCGAGCCTTTATAGTCAATATGACTATTGAAGGCCCGGTGCGGCGGCCTGGACCTACGGGGGTGGGCCAGACCGCCGCACCGTCCGGGGGAGGAGGCACATGCCTGGGAGCGCTCCCCCCGGCTATGACCCGCACGCCTTCGAGCCCTTCGCCGTGACCGTCGACCTGGCCGTCTTCACCATCAGGGACCGCCGGCTGCATGTGCTGCTCGTCGAACGCGGCCAGGAGCCGTACGCCGGACAGTGGGCACTGCCGGGCGGTTTCCTCCGGCCCCGGGAATCGGCGGAGGAGGCGGCACGCCGCGAACTCGCCGAGGAGACCGGCCTGGGCGACGACGACGTGAGCGCGCTCCACCTGGAACAACTGCGCACCTACAGCGACCCGGACCGCGACCCCAGGATGCGGGTGGTCTCCGTCGCCTTCACCGCGCTGGTGCCCGGCCTGCCCGAGCCGCACGGCGGCAGCGACGCCGCGCAGGCACGCTGGCTGCCCCTCGCGGCGCCGGTGCCGCTCGCCTTCGACCACGACCGGATCCTCGCCGACGCCCGCCGCCGGGTCGGTGCCAAGCTGGAGTACAGCTGCCTCGCCACCTCCTTCTGCCCGGCCGAGTTCACCCTCGGCGAGCTCCAGCGGGTGTACGAGACCGTCTGGGACACCGTCCTGGACCGCCCCAACTTCCGGCGGAAGGTGCTCGCCACGCCCGGCTTCGTCGTGCCCGTCGAAGGCCCGCCGCGCCGCACCGGGGGCCGCGGCAAGCCCGCCGCCCTCTACCGCGCGGGCCCGGCCACCTCCCTGCACCCGCCTCTCCTGCGACCCGAAGGACGTACGCCGTGAACGCACCAGCGACCCATGCGACCCCTGCCCGCGGCGCGGGCGAAGCGAAGCGGGCCGCCACCGGAGCACTGACCGGACTCGCGCTCGGCGACGCGCTCGGGTTCCCCACCGAGTTCAACGACGTACCGTCGATCCTCGCCAAGTGCGGGCCCTGGCGGGGGATGGAGCTGCCGGAGCCCGCCTTCGTCACCGACGACACCCAGATGACCCTCGCCCTGGGGCGGGGTATACGCACAGCCATGGAAAGCGGGCCCCTCACCCCGGAGCGGCTGGCGCGTCCGGTCCGTGACGAGTACGTCGAGTGGTGGCGCTCCCCGGACAACAACCGGGCCCCCGGCCGTACCTGCATGGTCGCCTGCGAGCGGCTGAGCCGGGAGGGCCGTCCCTGGGCGGAGGCCAGCCAGACCGGCTCCAAGGGCTGCGGGGCCAACATGCGGGTCGCGCCGGTCGGGCTCGTGCCCGGGCTCACCGACGAACAACGCGCGGGCGCCGCTCAGTTGCAGTCGGCACTCACCCACGGACACCCCACCGCCCTGGCCGCGAGCGACCTCACCGCGCACGCCGTGCGCCTGCTGGCCGAGGGCACCGAACCCACCGGGCTCGTCGGGCTGCTCCGCTCGTACGCCCTCGACAACCGCGACCGCTACCACGAGCAGTGGCTCGGCGACCTCTGGCGGCGCGCCCAGGACCCTTCCCCTGCCCGCGGCGGGGAGCCCCCTACCGCCCTCGGCTTCATCAGGCGCGGCTGGGACGACTGCCTGGCCGCCCTGGACCGGCTGGCCGCCGCCCTGCGCGACCCCTCCCCGGAGACCGATCCCTGCCTCGCCACCGGTGAGGGCTGGATCGCCGAGGAGGCACTCGCCACCGGCCTCCTCTGCTTCCTCCTCTTCCCCGAGGAGCCCGTCACCGCCCTGCGCCGCGCCGCCTGCACCTCCGGCGACTCGGACTCCATCGCCTGCCTGGCCGGCGCCTTCGCGGGCGCCCACCTCGGCGCGTCGGCCTGGCCGCGGGACTGGGCCGAGCGCATCGAGTACCGCGGGGAACTGCTGGCGCTGGGCGCCCTCTGGGACGTGTGAGCGATGACGGACATGCCCGAGACCGCGCCCGGGACCGCGCCCGCGCCGGCCCCTGCGCCCGTGCCCGCCCACGTACTCGCGGAGGCCGGGCTGCCCGGCGTCGACCTCGCACCGGTCATCGCCGCGGAACGCGACCCGCTGCTGTTCGCGACCGTCTCCGGCGCTCACTTGTACGGCTTCCCGTCCCGCGACTCCGACGTGGACCTGCGCGGCGTCCACCTGCTGCCCGTGGCCCAGTTGATCGGGCTGCACGAGCCCGAGGAGACCCGGACCCGGATGTGGGAACGGGACGGCGTCGAGATGGACCTGGTCACGCACGACCTGCGCAAGTTCGTGACACTGATGCTGCGCCGCAACGGCTATGTGCTGGAGCAACTGCTGTCCCCGCTCGTGGTGCACTCCACCGGGGCGCACCGCGAACTGGCCGCGCTCGCGCCCGGCGTGCTCACCCGGCACCACGCACACCACTACCGCGGATTCGCCACCACGCAGTGGCGGCTCTTCGAGAAGTGCGGCGAACTCAAGCCGCTCCTCTACACGTTCCGCGTGCTGCTGACCGGCATCCACCTCATGCGGTCCGGCGAGCTCCAGGCACACCTGCCGACGCTCGCGGGACACCTGCGGGAGGCACCGGCGTATCTGCCGGAGCTGGTCGCGGCCAAGGCGGAGACGGAGCACGGCCCGGCGGAACTCGGCGCCGAGCGCGTGCGCCGGGACGTCGAGGCCCTGCACGCGGCCCTCGACGAGGCGCAGGCGGCCTCCCCGCTGCCGGAGGCCGCCGCCGGGCGCGAGGCCCTGCACGACTTCGTCGTACGCGTCCGCCTGCGAGGGACCGGCACCTGACGTGCCGCACGGTCGCGAGCCCACGGCCGCGAGCGCTCAGCCGCGAAGGGCGGACGAACGGCGCACGCGGGCGAGGAAGTCCTCGACGCGGGCGCGGTCCGGCTGCTCGGGAAGGACACCGAGACCCGCCGCCGCGTCCGCCTCGGCTGCGAGACGGTTCATCCAGGACTCCACGCCGGACCACGGGACCTCGCCCCGTTTCACCGCGAGCAGCCGGTCGCGCTCGGGACCCACGTCGAGGACGAGGATGCCGGTGCGCAGCAGGTTGCGGCAGGTGGTCAGCAGGCGCAGCAGGTGCATCGCGTGCTTCCAGCGCGGTGCGCCGTGCCGGCGTACGTCCGCCTCCAGCTTCCTGCGCTGGCCGAGGGCGTAGCGGGCGAAGGTCTCGTGGACCTGGCGGGACAGGAACGCCTCACGCAGGGACAGCAGTTCGCGGCCGGTCCCGTCGGCGTGCCCGACGAGTGGGGAGTGCAGGCACTCCAGCACATTGGGATTGGCGCGCAGGGCCAGCGAGAGGAAGCGTTCCAGCTCCCAGGAGAACTGCTCGGGAGCGGGGCCGTCCACATGCGTGGGCGGCTTGTCGAAGCGCCAGAACATCGGTGTCGGTGCCACGAAGACACCCCGTACATCGGTGTCGCTGTCCTCGGTGGCGAGGCCGAAGGCGCGCGAGCCCATCACACACGAGTAGACGGTGTGGTGGCGCACGAGGTCCAGGGGGTCGGAGAGGACGGGGAGGTCGCAGGGGCGCATGGCGGCCGATTGTGCCGGGTCAGAGCAGGCGGATCGAATCACTTTCGACCTCGATCCGGCGGGCCGCCAGGGGCCCGGGTGCCGGGCCGCCGGCGACGGAGCCGTCCTCCGCCCTGAACCTGCTGTTGTGGCAGGGGCAGTTGATGGTTCCGCCGCCCACGGGGATGTCGGAGGTCCTCGCCAGCGCCTCGCCGCGCGGCCCGCCCCCGTCCCCGGACCCGGCACCTCCGGACTCCGCCGGCCCGGGCGGGGCCCCGGCACCGTCCCCGCCGCCGTACTTCGCGCAGCCCGCCGGCGCCGCGGCGCCGGCGCCCGCCGCCAGTACGGTACGCCGGGACGTCGTCCGGCGGGAGGTGCTCATGCCGTCACCCCGAAGGTCCGGAAGAACCACAGGGCGGACGTCCACCAGATCACCGTGAGCGCCGCGAACACCAGCCCGCCCACGACGGGAAGCAGCCCGCCGGGGATGCGGTCCGTACGGAGCAGCAGCATCTTGGCGCTGAACGCCCCGAAGGAGAAGCAGCCGAGCAGCGAGTGCCACAGCACTCTCGGTTCGTGGCTCTGGTAGCCGAGCGCGTACAGGCAGTGCACGGCGACGGGTACCGACAGCAGGAAAGCGATCCGGCCCGACCAGCGGTGCAGCGCGGGGGTCCGGGAAGGGGCCCGTACGCCGGGCAGCCGCCCGTACATCGCCGCCGCGGACAGCAGCTGCACCACGGCGAGGGCGAAGGCGGAGGTGGCCAGCCAGGACTTGACGGCACCGCTGCTGGAGAAGCCGGCCAGATTGAAGGCCGTGCCCTCGGGGTCGTGCAACCTGCCGTACACGCCGAGGCCGACCGCGACGGCGGCGGCCGCCGGGCGCGAACCGGCCGTGCGCCCCCCGCCCGCCCCGCCGCGGTCGCCGCCGGTACCCGGAACCTCCTGGCAGCGGCGCCGGCCGGCATCCCCGCCGGCCGTCTCGCGGGGCGGTCGTCCCCGCCCCGGCGGCCCGAAGCTGACTACGCTGATCGGAGCAGGCACCGGCAGACGACCCGGCAGGGCCGGGTAAGGCGGGTTCCGGGGCCGGGACGGTCCCGGCCCGCCCGGGCGACGGAACAACGAGGAGCACGACGTGGCGGTACGAGCGGTCCGCGGGGCGGTCCAGCTGGAGCGGGACGAGGCCGGGCACATGGACGAGCGGGTCAGCGGACTGCTCACCGCCGTGCTCGACCGCAACGGGCTGACCGCCGACGACCTGATCAGCGTGTGGTTCACGGCCACCCCCGACCTGCACAGCGACTTCCCGGCCGCCGCCGCCCGCAAGCTCGGCATCGTCGACGTACCGCTCATCTGCGCCCAGGAACTCGACATCGAGGGCGCCATGCCGCGCGTCGTACGGATCATGGCGCACGTGGAGACGGAACTCACCAAGCCGCAGATCACCCACGTGTACCTCGGCGCCGCAGCCGCACTCCGCAAGGACATCGCCCAGTGAGAACCGCACTCGTCATCGGGACCGGGCTGATCGGCACCTCGGCCGCCCTCGCCCTCGCCGGACGCGGGGTCACCGTCCACCTCAGCGACCACGACCCTGAGCAGGCCCGCACGGCCGCCGCCCTCGGCGCCGGCACGGACGACAGGCCCGAGGGCCCCGTCGACCTCGTCGTCGTCGCCGTACCGCCGGCCCGTGTGGCTGAGACCGTCGCCGAGGCCCTGCGCGCCGGGCTCGGCCGCGCCTGCATCGACGTCGCCAGCGTCAAGGGCGGCCCGCGGCGCGAGTTGGAGGCGATGGGTGTCGACCTGAGCCGCTACCTCGGCACCCATCCGATGTCCGGCCGGGAGCGCTCGGGCCCGCTCGCCGCCACCGCCGACCTCTTCGAGGGCCGCCCCTGGGTCCTCACCCCCGCCGGGAACACCGACACCGAGGTACTCAACCTCGCCCTGGAACTGGTCGCGCTCTGCCGCGCCGTACCGGTCGTCATGGACGCCGACGCGCACGACCGCGCCGTCGCCCTCGTCTCGCACACCCCGCACCTGATCTCCAGCATGGTCGCGGCCCGCCTGGAGGACGCCGACGACACCTCGGTACGGCTCTGCGGCCAGGGCATCCGCGACGTCACGCGCATCGCGGCCTCCGACCCCCGGATGTGGATCGACATCCTCTCCGCCAACCCCGGCCCCGTCGCCGACGTCCTCGCCGCCGTCGCCGGCGACCTGGAGGAGACCGTCGAGGCGCTGCGCGCCCTGCAGTCCGCCGACGAGGAGAAACGCCGCGAGGGCGCCGGCGGCATCGAGCGGATGCTGCGCCGCGGCAACAGCGGGCAATCACGGGTACCGGGCAAGCACGGTGCCGCCCCGACGCAGTACGAGATCGTGGCGGTGCTCATCAGCGACCAGCCCGGCGAACTGGCGCGGATCTTCGCCGACGCGGGCCGCGCCGGGGTCAACATCGAGGACGTCAGGATCGAGCACGCCACCGGTCAGCAGGCCGGTCTGTGCCAGATCATGGTCGAGCCGCGCGTCGCTCCCACCCTCATCGCGGCACTGCGTGAGAGGGGCTGGTCGATCCGGCAGTGAAGGCCGCCCGGTCCGGCAGTGAGGACGGCCTCCCGGAGCCAGTAACCTTGTGCGGGGCGGATCGGCGCCCCGCCGGGCGCGGCAGCGCGTCCCGCCCGCTCCCACCCCGTGCTCGAGGAAGGTGTCTGTCACCGTGGAAACTGCCGACCGGACCGCCCCGGCGACTGTGATCGTCGCGATCGACGGCCCCTCCGGCACGGGGAAGTCCAGCACGTCCAAGGCGGTGGCCGCCAAGCTCGGCCTGAACTACCTGGACACCGGCGCCCAGTACCGGGCGATCACCTGGTGGATGATCAACAACGAGGTCGACATAACGGACCCCGCAGCGATCGCCGCCGTCGCCGACAAGCCCGAGATCGTCTCCGGGACCGACCCGTCGTCCCCGACGATCACCGTCGACGGCACGGACGTCTCCGGCCCGATCCGCACCAAGGAGGTCACCTCCAGGGTCAGCGCGGTCAGCGCGGTGCCCGAGGTGCGGGCCCGCATCACGGCACTGCAGCGCGCCATCGCGGCCGCCGCCGTGCAGGGCATCGTGGTCGAGGGCCGCGACATCGGGACGACCGTCCTGCCGGACGCCGACCTGAAGATCTTCCTCACCGCTTCCGCGGAGGCGCGCGCCGCCCGCCGCAGCGGAGAGCTGAAGGGCAAGGAGGCGACGGACCTCGCCGCCACCAGGGAGGCGCTGATCAAGCGGGACGCCGCCGACTCCGGCCGCAAGACCTCGCCGCTGGCCAAGGCCGGCGACGCGGTCGAGGTGGACACCACGGAACTGACTCTGGACCAGGTCATCGAGTGCGTCGTGACGCTCGTCGAGGAACGGCGCGGCGCGGCCGAGGGCCGGGAGAAGGCGGCGAAGTGACCCCTGCTCCCCAGGCCGTCCCGGCCGTGCCGACCCAGCGGGGCGCCGCGGTCGGCCACCGCATCGGCATCGGCCTGATGTACGGGCTGTGGAGGCCGCGCGTGCTGGGCGCCTGGCGGGTGCCCGCGACGGGCCCGGTGATCCTCGCGGGCAACCACGCGCACGCCCTCGACGGCCCGATGATCATCGGTACGGCACCCCGCCCCTCGCACTTCCTGGTCAAGAAGGAGGCGTGGGTCGGCCCGCTCGACCCGTTCATGCGCGCCACGGGCCAGTTGAAGGTCGACCGCTCGGGCACCGACCGCACCGCCGTCACCCAGGCGATGTCCGTGCTCGAGCACGGTGGCGTCCTCGGTATCTTCCCCGAAGGCACCCGGGGCGAGGGCGAGTTCGCCTCGCTGCGCACCGGGCTCGCGTACTTCGCACTGCGCTCCGGGGCCCCGATCGTCCCGGTGGCGGTGCTGGGCAGCACCGACCGCCAGGGACGGCTGATCAAGGCGCTGCCGCCGCTGCGCAGCCGCATCGACGTCGTCTTCGGCGACCCGTTCGAGGCCGGGGACGGCTCGGGGCGGCGCACCCGCAAGGCGCTGGACGAGGCCACGGTGCGCATCCAGGAACGGCTGACCGACCACCTGAAAACGGCCAGGCACCTGACCGGTCGCTAGGCCAGACTTGAGTAGTGGACCGCGGGACGCGCGGTCCACCGACCACGATGAACGACAGAGGTACGGACTTCATGAACGACCAGCAGGACCACGGAGCGCTCGGTGACACCGAGTATGCGGAGTTCATGGAGCTCGCCGCCGAAGAGGGCTTCGACGCCGAGGAGGTCGAGGGCGCGATCGAGGAGGCCGGGCACGGCCCGCTTCCCGTCCTCGCCGTCGTCGGCCGCCCCAATGTCGGCAAGTCGACTCTGGTGAACCGCTTCATCGGCCGCCGCGAGGCGGTCGTCGAGGACAGGCCGGGCGTCACCCGCGACCGCGTGACCTACGAGGCCGAGTGGGCGGGCCGCCGCTTCAAGGTCGTCGACACCGGCGGCTGGGAGCAGGACGTCCTCGGCATCGACGCCTCCGTCGCCGCCCAGGCCGAGTTCGCCATCGAGGCCGCCGACGCGGTCGTCTTCGTCGTGGACGCCACCGTCGGCCCCACCGACACCGACGAGGCCGTCGTCAAGCTGCTGCGCCGGGCCGGGAAGCCCGTCGTGCTCGCCGCCAACAAGGTCGACGGCCCCAGCGGCGAGGCCGACGCCGCGATGCTGTGGTCCCTCGGCCTCGGCGAGCCCTTCCCCGTCTCGGCCCTGCACGGCCGCGGTACGGGCGACCTGCTGGACGAGGTCCTCAAGGCACTGCCCGAGGCACCCGCCCAGACCTTCGGCACCGCTGTCGGCGGGCCGCGTCGTATCGCTCTGATCGGCCGTCCCAACGTCGGCAAGTCCTCCCTGCTGAACAGGGTCGCGGGTGAGGAGCGGGTCGTCGTCGACGAACTGGCCGGCACCACCCGCGACCCGGTCGACGAGCTCATCGAACTCGGCGGCGTGACCTGGAAGTTCGTCGACACCGCCGGCATCCGCAAGCGGGTCCACCTCCAGGAGGGCGCGGACTACTACGCCTCGTTGCGCACCGCGGCCGCCGTCGAGAAGGCCGAGGTCGCCGTCGTACTGATCGACGCGAGCGACTCCATCAGCGTCCAGGACCAGCGCATCCTCACCATGGCCGTGGACGCGGGCCGCGCGATCGTCCTCGCCTTCAACAAGTGGGACACCCTCGACGAGGAGCGCCGCTACTACCTGGAGCGGGAGATCGAGACGGAGCTCGGCCAGGTCTCCTGGGCGCCCCGCGTCAATGTGTCGGCCCGCACCGGCCGGCATATGGAGAAGCTGGTCCCGGCCATCGAGACCGCGCTGGCCGGCTGGGAGACCCGTATCCCCACGGGCCGTCTCAACGCCTTCCTCGGCGAACTGGTCGCCGCCCACCCGCACCCGATCCGCGGCGGCAAGCAGCCCCGCATCCTCTTCGGCACCCAGGCGGGCACCAGGCCGCCCCGGTTCGTGCTCTTCGCCTCCGGCTTCCTGGAGGCCGGCTACCGCCGCTTCATCGAGCGCCGGCTGCGGGAGGAGTTCGGCTTCGAGGGGACTCCGATCCACATGTCGGTGCGGGTGCGCGAGAAGCGCGGCCGCAAGAAGTAGCGCATCCGGCCCGCGCGGGGCCCGCACCGGGCCGCGCGGGGTCGGCGTGGCCCGGCCGGTCCGTGGCACGGCCGCCGGGCGGGGCTACTGACCCCGGCGAGGGGCGGGCGGGAGCGCGGGCCGCTCCCGCCGTGCGACGACCTGCCAGCCGGAGGAGTGCCGCGACCCGCCGCCGAAGGGCGCGAACGCCGTGAAGCCGAGATCCTCCTCGCCGCTGCGGTCGCCCGGCAGAGCCCGGAACTGCCTGCGGTACTCCGCGTACAGCGCGTCGTAGATCGGCGTGGCGGAGGAACCACTGCCACTGCTCACCGCCAGGTCCTGCGGGGTGCGCATGGCGGGAATCGGACTCTGGTACGGCCGACGGGCGGCGGGGTCGTATGTGTGCACATCAGGGCCAACGACACCGCCGCCCGAATGATGCGGGTTGCGCGGGTCTGATCAGGTGCGTTCCGGTTCACGCCGGAGCCGTGGCCCGCTCATGGAGCGGCCGGAACCACTGTGGCTGGTGGAGCAGGCGGCGCGGAGCGGCGACGCCACGCCGATCCGGGCGGTGCCGGGCCTGTACGCGGCGGCGCGGCACCTGAGCGTCTCGGCCGGGCGGCCGGGCGGCCGGGCGGACGACGAGACGGTGGCAGGCCGTGCCTGGTGCTGGGGCGGCCCGGCACCCTGCGCCCGCCGGGCGCCTCGGCGCGGCGGGTTCGGCGGCCGCCGTTCGGGCGGCACGGGGGCATGGCGGTCGTTGCCCGCCGAGTGGCGGCACAAGGCCTGGCGGTCGGGTGTCTGGTGCTCGGGTGTCTGGTGCTCGGGAACTCGAGATTTCCCGCACACCTGGATCCGCGTTCCGGGCCTCAGGCGAGGGCGCGGACAGACGTGTCGGTCCGGGCGGTCGCGGGCGGGCCCTCAGGAGGCCCGGGCTGCGCCCGCGGGGGCCGGCGCCGGGGCCCCGGCCGCTCGGTGGGCCGTGGCGGCGCGGGTGGCCCGGTGCGGCTGACGGGCGGCCGGTTCCGTGTCGGGCATGCGGGCGCGTGCGGGCATGAAGGCCTCGGTCGATGCGACCCGGGCCCCCGACCGGACCGTTCTGAGATCCACCCGCGAGGACCAGGCGCTGCTCTACCGCCTCTCCGGAGACCGCAACCCC
>NZ_JAAAXQ010000225.1 GCF_009916105.1 Streptomyces sp. GC420
GGGCGCCGGCGCGCTGGGCGATGTGGCGGGCCGCGACCTTGTCACCGAGGTCGCGGATGGCCTGCGGCGGCGGGCCGATCCAGATCAGTCCCGCGTCGATGACGGCCTGGGCGAAGTCGGCGTTCTCCGAGAGAAAGCCGTAGCCGGGGTGGACGGCGTCCGCACCGGACTCCCGGGCTGCGGCCAGGACCTTGCCGATGTCCAGATAGCTGGTGGCCGGGGTGTCACCGCCCAGAGCGAACGCCTCATCCGCGGCGCGAACATGGACAGCGTCCCGGTCCGGGTCGGCGTAGACGGCCACGCTGGCGATCCCGGCGTCGCGGCAGGACCGGGCCACGCGGACAGCGATTTCGCCACGGTTGGCGATCAACACCTTGCGCATGCGTCTTCCGTAGGTTTCGGGGTGGCCCCACGGGCGTGGGCTGATGAATGGTTTCTCGTCACACGTGCTGCCAGGAGCCGGCCGGCAGGTGGGCGGAGCGCCGGCCCCGGGCCCAGCCGGCCCGGTGTGGCAGCCCGGCCGTCCCGTCCGCGTCTCCCCCGGGCCCCGCCGTCCCGCCGGACTGCTGCCTGGCGAGCAGCACCGCGAGGACGGCGGCGAGGTCCTCCTTGCTGGGACTGCCGCGCACCACCGACAGATCGTTCATCAACGCTCCTTACGCCGGGGGGTTGCCATGCTTGCGGGACGGGAGGTCGGCATGCTTGGAACGGAGCATGTCCAGCGACCGGATCAGTACCTGCCGGGTGTCGCGCGGGTCGATCACGTCGTCGACCAGGCCACGCTCGGCCGCATAGTACGGATGCATCAGCTCCGTCCTGTACTCCTTGATCTTCTGCCTGCGCACGCTCTCGGGGTCGTCCGCCGAGGCGATCTCCCGCCGGAAGATCACGTTGGCGGCGCCCTCGGCGCCCATCACCGCGATCTCGTTGCTGGGCCACGCCAGGGAGATGTCCGCGCCGATCGAACGGGAGTCCATGACGATGTAGGCGCCGCCGTAGGCCTTGCGCACGATCAGCTGCACCCGGGGCACGGTGGCGTTGCAGTACGCGTACAGCAGTTTGGCTCCGTGCCGGATGATGCCGTTGTGCTCCTGGTCGACGCCCGGCAGGAAGCCGGGCACGTCGACCAGGGTGACCAGCGGGATGTTGAAGGCGTCACACGTGGAGACGAAGCGTGCCGCCTTCTCCGACGCGTGGATGTCCAGGACCCCGGCCACCGAGGCCGGCTGGTTGGCGACGATACCGACCACATGTCCGTCCAGGCGTGCCAGCGCGCACACGATGTTCGTCGCCCACAGCTCGTGAACCTCGAAGAACTCGCCGTTGTCGACGATCTCCTGGATCACCTCACGCATGTCGTACGCCTGGTTCGGGTCGGTGGGGACCAGGTGCAGCAGGGACTCGTTGAGGCGGTCGGCCGGGTCGGCGCTCAACTCGACCGGCGGCACCTCCCGGTTGTTCTGCGGCAGCAGCGAGAGCAGGTACCGGACCTCCTCCAGGCAGCTCACCTCGTCGTCGTAGACGAAGCCGGCGACGCCGGAGGTTCCGCCGTGGACGTCGGCGCCGCCCAGACCGTCCATGGACACCTGTTCGCCGGTCACGGCCTGCACGACATCGGGTCCGGTGATGAACATCTGCGAGGTCTCGCGGACCATGAAGACGAAGTCGGTGAGCGCGGGCGAATACGCCGCACCTCCCGCGCAGGGACCGAGCATCACGCTGATCTGCGGGATCACACCCGAGTTGCGGGTGTTGCGCTGGAAGATCCCGCCGTAGCCCGCCAGCGCGGTGACGCCTTCCTGGATCCGCGCGCCGGCACCGTCGTTGAGGGACACCAGTGGTGCCCCCGCGGCCTCGGCGAGGTCCATCAGCTTGTGGATCTTGGCGGCGTGGGCCTCGCCCAGCGCTCCGCCGAAGATGCGGAAGTCGTGCGCGTACACGAACACCGTGCGTCCGTGCACCTTTCCCCACCCGGTGACCACTCCGTCGGAGTGCGGTCGGCGCCGTTCCATGCCGAACGCGGTCGACCGGTGCCGCCGCAGGGTCTCGATCTCCTGGAACGTGTCGTCGTCCAGAAGCAATTCGATACGTTCGCGGGCGGTCAGCTTGCCCTTGGCATGCTGCCGCTCGGTCGCTTGCGGGTCGGGACCCTGACGGGTCAGCGACTTCAGTTCGCTCAGTTCTGCCAGGCGCTCATGTGCCAGCATCGCTACGCTCCTTCGCGGCCTGGGGTCGTGGACGGGTCCGACAGCGCGATGCGGGCCAGCAGGCGCCCGGCATCCGCGAGTTCGGCGGGGCTGGTTCCCGAGGCTGCGACATAGCCGTCGGGCCGCAGGAGCAGGAAGCCCGAGGATCGCCGAACCGTGTGGTCGTGGCGGAGCGGCACGGGTGACGCTCCGGCGAACGCCCGGCCACGCCGGTCCGCTCCGCCGTCGGCCGGACCCAGCGTCAGCAGCCGGAATCCGGAGGGACCGTCCACTGCGGCGGGCGGCACCCAGTGCGGAGCCCGCCGGCCGGGCTGGGGCAGTCGGCCCGGCCGGGCGGCCGCCGGCCGGTCCGCCTTCCGTTCTCCGTGCGGCGGCCGCTCGGACAGCGTGTCCGGGTAGTGGACCCGCCACCCGGCCAGCAGCGGCACGAACCAGCGGCGGAGCAGGCCCGTTGCCTCAAGGGCGCTCCACGCCGTGTTGCGGACCCGGGCCGCCGCGGGGCCGAGTGTGAAGACCTTCAGGAACTGGTGGGTGGCACGGACGATCTGCTCGGCAGCCTGGCGCCGTTCGGGCTCGTAGGTGTCGAGAATCCGCGGATGCAGCTCCCCGTTGATGACACCCGCCAGCTTCCACGCCAGGTTGTGGGCGTCCTGGAGCCCGAGGTTGAGTCCCTGCCCGCCGAGGGGTGAGTGCGTGTGGGCCGCGTCTCCCGCCAGGAAGCAGCGCTCGGTGTGCAGGACCGAGGCGATCCGCTCCTGGCTGGTGAACCGGTTGACCATGTCGAGGTCGTCGATCGTGATGCCGCCCGGGCCACGTTCGTCGAGGAGCTGCTGCACGCCCTCGGGCGTGACCGGATGACTGTCCGGGACCGCGCCGGAGACCCGGATGCGGTCACCTGGCATGGCGGCGAAGACCACCGAGCCCGTACGACCCAGGAAGTAGTGCACGGCGTCCCGTTCGAACGCGCCGTCGATCCTGCCTTCGGCGAGCAGGAAACCCGTGGTCACCGGGGAGCCGACGAAGTCGATGCCCAGCTTCTCCCGGACGGTGCTCCGCACTCCGTCGGCGGCGACGAGCCAGTCGGCCTCGATCACCTCCGGGCCGTGCGGTGTCTCGGCCTTCACGGTGACGACGCCCGCGGTGGTGGCCACGTCGGTCACGCGGACGGATCGCTCCACGCGGCCACCGGCCCGTTCCAGGGCGGCCTCCAGCAGCCGGCTGGTGTTCTCCTGGGGGAGCATCAGGGGCTCGTTCTCCGTGCCGAGCGCCACGCGCAGGGTGCGGCCGCCGGCCAGGTGGTAGCTCGTGGAGCGGATCCGCAGCCCTTCCCGCTCGGCCTCGTCGAGGATGCCGACCTCCTGGAAGACACGCAGGGTGGGCGGGTGGAGCTGGACGGCCCGGGATCCGGTGTGCGGCTCGGTCTGGGCCTCCACGATGCGCGCCTCGACGCCGCGCTGCCACAGCGCGCACGCCACGGCCAGCCCGACCGGTCCGGCTCCCGCGATCAGGACGGGACTCCGATTCATGCCGACTTCTCCTTTGCCGAGGTGGTGGTCGCGGGCACTGCGGGGGACGTGCTGTCGAGCCACGTGTGGACGGTCCGCGCGGTGGTCGTGGCGTGCTCCTCGATCATCGAGAAGTGGTCGCCCGGCACCTCGACGGCGTCGTGGCGCCACGGCCAGGTGGACTGCCCGCCGCCGTCGAGCGGTCGGGGGGCACCGGGCACGGGCTCGGCGGGCCGCACGAGCAGGACGGGCGCCTTGACGTCGGCCGGCTGCCAGCCGGAGAGGAGATCCAGGTAGCGGCCCATGGCGGTGACGCGGTCGGTGCTCAGGGGCGCGAACTCCCCGAGTCGCTCCGCCATGCCCGCCATCAGCGCGGGGCCGATCCCCGTGAGCGCTGCGCTGTCGGGCAGGAAGGTGTCGAGGAGGATCAGCGCCTCGGGGAACACGCCCTCGGCCTCCAGCCGCGCGGTGACCGCGTGGGCGAGGAGACCGCCGGACGAGTAGCCGACGAGGGCGAGGGGGGCGCCGTCCGCGCGGCGGATCACCGCCTCGGCCGCCGCACCGGTGATCGCGTCGAGGGCCGCCGGCAGGCGTGTGCCCTCCACGAAGCCGGGCAACGCGAGCGCCGAGACGTCCCGGTCACCGCCGAAGGGGGCGGCGAACCGCGCGAACTGGTGCGGGCCGGAGGTGGCGAGGACGGTGGGGAAGCAGATGAGCGAGGGCTGCCGGCCGCCGGTGGCGACGGTCACCGGGTCGGGGATGTCGGCGGGCCCGGGGACCTCGAAGGACGGACGGCCGCCCGCCGCCTCGGCGATCCGGTCGTGCAGCGTGTCGGCCCGGCCTTCGGCGGCGGCGCACACGTACTGCGCCGCCAGGTCGTCCGCCGTACCCGCCGGGTCGCCGTCCCGGCCGAGTTCGTCCCGCAGGAAGCGGGCCAGGGCGTCCGGGGTGCGCCGGTCCAGGATGACCCGGGCGGGCAGCTTGCGCTGCAGTACGGCGTCCAGGCGGTTGCGCAGGGCGACGGCGCCCACCGAGTCCATGCCGAGTTCGAGGAGGTCCCGTTGGGCGTCGACGGCCTGGGGGTCGTCGTGCCCGAGGAGGTCGGCGATCTCGGCCCGCACCAGGTCGAGCAGCAGTGTGAGACGCTCGGCCGGGCTCGCCTCCCGCAGCTTCGCCAGGACTGTCGCCGTGGCGCGGTCCGCGTCCGCGGAGCCCGCGCGCTGCAGCGCCCGCCTGACCTCGGGGATGCCGCCGAGCAGCGGCCCGGGACCCCCCGCGGCCAGCACCCGCAGATAGGTGTTCCAGTCGACGTCGGCGAGGACCAGGGCCGAGGCGTCCTCGTCGAGTGCCTGGCGCAGCGCGGTGAGGGCCCGCTGCGGGTCGATCGGCGGCAGTCCGCGCCGGGTCAGCCGTTCGCGCCGGGTCTGCGCGGCGGCCGCCGCCTCGGCCTCGGCGGGTTCCTCGTCCCACACACCCCAGGCCAGCGAGGTCGCGGGCAGGCCGTGCGCCCTGCGGTACTCGGCAAGCGCGTCCAGGTAGGCGTTGGCCGCCGCGTACGCGGCGAGTCCGAGACCGCCGCCGAGGGCGGTGGTGACCGAGGAGAACAGGACGAACGCCGACAGGTCCAGGGTGCGCGTCAGCTCGTGGAGATGACGCGCGCCGAGCGCCTTGGTGCGCAGTACGGCCTCCAGCCGGGCGGGGGTGAGCGTACCGAGCGCCTCTTCCTCCAGCAGGCCCGCGGTGTGGAAGACGGCGGTGAGCGGCGCCTCGTCCGGCAGGTCCGCCAGCAGGCCGGCCAGGGCGTCGCGGTCGGCCGGGTCGGCGGTCGACACGGTCACCCGGGTGCCCGAGGCCTGGAGTTCGGCGACGAGGTGCTCCGTGGTGTCGGAGGAGGCCTCCGGCGCGACGGTCAGCAGCAGGTGCCCGGCCCCTGCCCCGGCGAGCCGGCGGGCCAGGTGCGCGCCAGGTCCGTGGGTGCCCGCGGTGATCAGGACGGTGCCCCCTGTCGGCAGGCCGGCGGAGGCGGTGCCGTCACCGCCCCGCGGGGCACGCACCAGCCTGCGGGCGAAGAGCCCGTGGGGCCGCAGCGCCAGCCGGCTCTCCTCCCCCGCTCCGGCGAGGACCGCGGCCAGTCGGCCCAGGTCCCGCTCCGCGGGTGCCTCCGGCAGGTCGACGACACCGGCCCACAGGTGGGGCACCTCCAGCAGCGCGACCTCGCCCAGCCCCCACACCTGGGCCTGCACGGGGTCCTCGACGCGGTCGGCGGTGCCGGTGGCGACGGCTCCGCGGGTCACCGACCACACACGGCGGTCGAGGCCCGCGTCGGACACGGCCTGCAGGAGCAGCAGGGTGCCGGCCAGGCCGTGCGGCAGCGCGGGGTGCGACTCGTCGGCCGTGCCGTCCAGCGGCAGCAGCGACAGCACGCCGGCGGGCGGCTCGTCGCCGGTCGCCTCGCGCAGCCGGGTGGCGAGGTCCGCGCGGTCGGTGCCGGGTTCGACGACGACGGTGCGCAGGCAGGCCCCGCCGTCCTCCAGCGCCCGGACGATGGCCCGGACGAGCGGCGTGTCCGCGTCGGTGGCGGGTACCGCGACCAGCCAGGTGCCGGCAAGGGCCGCCGGCAGGGGGTCGCCGACGGGCTGCCAGACGGCCTTGTAGCGCAGGGAGTCCAGTCCCGCGTCCAGGCGGCTGTCCCGCCACCAGGACGCGAGGGCGGGCAGCACCGCGCCGAGCGGTTCCGTGTCCACGCCGAGCACGACGGCGAGTGACTCCAGGTCCTCCCGTTGCACGGTCTCCCAGAACGCGGCCTCGACGGCGTCGGCGGAGGCGGGGTGCTGTTCCGCTGCGGGCTCCACCCAGTACCGGCGGCGCTGGAACGCGTACGTCGGCAGCTCCACCCGGCGGGCCGTGCTGCCGGCGAAGGCGCCGGTCCAGTCGACGGGGACGCCGCGTACATGCAGTTCGGCGAGCGAGGCGTAGAAGCGCTCCAGGCCGCCGTGGTCCCGCCGCAGTGTCCCGATGACGGTGGTCTCGGCCTCGGTGCCCTCGGCGGTCTCCTCCACGCCGAGTGCGAGCACCGGGTGGGCGCTCGACTCGACGAAGACGTCGAATCCGTCGGAGAGGAGCTTGCGCACCACCGGTTCGAAGCTGACGGGGCGCCGGCAGTTCTCGAACCAGTAGTCGGCGGTCAGCTCGGAGCCGTCCAGCACCTCCCCGGTGACCGTGGAGTACAGCGGGACGCGACCGGCCCGGGGGCGTACGAACTCCAGCAGCTCGGCGATTCGACCCCGGAGGCGGTCGACCTGGGAGCAGTGCGAGGCGACCGTGGCGGGGATGACCCGGGCCCGTACGCCCTCCGCGGTGAGGGTGGCGACCAGCTCCTCCAACGCCTCGGGTTCACCCGCCACCGTGACCAGGCACGGACTGTTGATGCCGGCGATCGACAGCGCGTCGCCGTAGGGCCGGAGCCGCGGCTCCACTTCGGCCCGCGAGGCTCCGACCGAGGCGACCGCGCCGCGGCCGACGAGTTCGTCGGCGAAGAGCTGCGAGCGCAGGACGATGAGCCGGGCCGCGTCCTCGAGGGTCAGTGCCCCGGAGACGACGGCCGCCGCTATCTCGCCCTGGGAGTGGCCGACGACCGCGTCCGGCTCCACACCGTGGGAGCGCCACAGTTCGGCCAAGGACACCATCACCGAGAACAGCACCGGCTGGACCACCTCGATGCGGTCCAGTGAGGGGGCGCCCTCCCGCTCGCGCAGGACGTCCTCCACGTCCCAGTCGACGTGGGCGCCGACGGCCCTCGCGCAGTCGCGCAGTCGGTCCGCGAAGACGGGTGCGCTGTCGAGGAGTCCGACGGCCATGCCGGACCACTGGGAGCCCTGGCCCGGGAAGACGAAGACCTTCCGGCCGTGGTCCCGCGCGGTCCCGCTCACCACCCGGGCGTGGTTCTCGCCGGTCGCGAGGGCCGTCAGACCGGCCGTCACGGAGTCGCGGTCGCCGCCGATGACGACGGCCCGGTGCTCGAGCATCGCGCGGGTCGTGACGAGGGAATGACCGATGTCGGCGAGGGCGTCCCCGGGGTGCGCGGACAGGTGGGCGGCGAGCCGGGCGGCCTGGGCCTTCAGGGCGTCCCGGCCGCGCGCCGAGACCAGGATCGGCAGCTCGGCCGGTGTGCCTGCCCCGGTCCGCCGCACCTGTGCCGCGGCGGGGTCTTCGGCGGGGGCCTGTTCGAGGACGACGTGCGCGTTGGTCCCGCTCATTCCGAACGCGGACACGGCGGAACGGCGGGGGCGGCCCGTGTCGGGCCACTGCCGCTGCTCGGTGAGCAGTTCCACCGCGCCCGACTCCCAGTCCACGAACGGGGTCGGCTCGTCCACGTGCAGGGTGCGCGGCAGCACGCCGTGCCGCATCGCCATCACCATCTTGATCACGCCGGCCGTGCCGGCGGCGCCCAGGGTGTGGCCGATGTTCGACTTGATCGACCCCAGGTAGAGCGGTTCACCCTCACGGCCCCGGCCGTAGGTGGCCAGCAGCGCCTGCGCCTCGATCGGGTCACCCAACCGCGTACCCGTGCCATGCGCCTCGACCGCGTCGACCTCGTGCGCCGCCAACCCCGCACCCGCCAACGCCCGCTGGATCACCCGCTGCTGCGACGGACCGTTCGGCGCGGTCAGACCATTGGACGCACCATCCTGGTTGACCGCACTGCCCCGCACCACCGCCAGCACCCGGTGACCGAGCCGCCGCGCGTCGGACAACCGCTCCACCACCAGCACGCCCACACCCTCGGCCCAGCCCGTACCGTCGGCCGACGCCGCGAACGCCCTGCACCGCCCGTCCGGGGAGAAGCCCCGCTGGCGGCTGAAGTTCACGAACTCGGTCGGTGTGGCGAGGATCGTCACACCGCCCACCAGCGCCATGGAGCAGTCGTCCCGGCGCAGGGCCTGCGCCGCCATGTCCAACGCCACCAGCGACGACGAGCACGCCGTGTCCACCGTCACGGCCGGGCCCTCCAGGCCCAGGGTGTAGGACACGCGGCCCGACAGCACGCTGCGTGCGGCGCCCGTCATCTTGTAGCCCTCGATCTCGCCGGGGGCCTGCTGGAGCGTGAGCTGGTAGTCGTCGGTGACGCAGCCGGCGTAGACGCCGGTGCGGCTGCCGCGCATCGTGAGGGGGTCGATGCCCGCCCGTTCCAGCGCCTCCCAGGCGACTTCCAGGAAGAGCCGCTGCTGCGGGTCCATCGCCAGCGCCTCACGCGGCGAGACACCGAAGAACTCGGCGTCGAACTCCGCCGCCTCGTACAGGAATCCGCCCTGCCGGGTGACGGTCCGGCCGGTCCGGTCCGGATCGGGGTCGTAGAGGTTCTCGTCCCATCCCCGGTCGGTGGGGAAGCCCGCGATCACGTCGGCCCCGGACGCGACCACGTTCCACAGGTCCTCGGGGGACCGCACACCGCCCGGGTAGCGGCAGCTCATCCCCACGATCGCCAGAGGTTCGCGGCGCTTGTCCTCGGACTCCTTCAGGCGGCGGCGCGACTCCGTCAGCTCGACGGTCACGCGCTTGAGGTATTCCCGGAGCTTCTTCTCGTCAGGTGTGGCGTTCATTCGTTCCTCGCTGATGTCTGGCAGGTGTCCTGCCGTGCCGCCGGGTCAGGGGGTGCCGAGCTCGCTGTCGATGAAGGCGAAGATGTCCTCGTCGGAGGCCTCCTCCAGCTGCGCCGCGACGGCGGCGACCTCCTCGTCCTGGCCGGTCAGCTCCGCCAGGAGGGACTGAAGGCGGGCGCCGATACGCTCCCGCACGGCCTGGTCGCCGGAGTGCGCGGCTATCAGGGACTGCAGCTTGTCCAGCTCCTGGTCGACGGGCGTGCCCGTCTCCGCCGGCGCGATCTCGGCGCGCAGGAAGGCGGCCACCGCGGCCGGGTTGGGATGGTCGAAGACGAGCGTGGCGGGGAGCCGCAGCCCGGTCACCACGCCCAGCCGGTTGCGCAGCGACACTGCGGCCAGGGAGTCGAGTCCCAGGTCCTTCAGGGCTCGGGTGGCGGGAACCGCCTCGGGACCGGAGTGCCCCAGGACGGCGGCGATCTCCATGCGGACCAGGTCGGTCAGCAGACGTTCCTGTTCCGGCGCGGGCAGCCCGGCCAGGGACTGCAGCAGTGTGTCCGCTGCCTCGGAGGTGCCGGCTCCGCTCTCGCCGTCCGCCGGGTTCAGCGCCTGGTCAACCTCGGGCAGTCCGCTGATCAGCGGGCTGGGCCGGACGGCGGTGAAGGCCGGGGCGAACAGCTCCCAGTCCACGTCGGCGATGACGTAGGCCGCCTCGGCCTGTCCGATGCTCTCGGCCATGGCGTCGAGAGCGAGGTCGGGTGCCATGCCGGCGAGTCCGCGGCGGCGGAGCTGTTCCCGGCGGAGCTGCTCTGCGGCCGGGTCCGCCGCCTCGACGGCGGTGGACGGGGTGTCCGCCCACAGACCCCAGGCGAGCGCGGTCGCGGTCCGGCCGCCACCCCGGCGGTGCTCGGCGAGCGCGTCGAGGTAGGCGTTGGCCGCGCCGTACGCGCCCTGGCCGCCGCTCCCCCACACGCCGGCGATCGACGAGAACAGGACGAAGGCGTCCAGGGCCTCGGCGGCCACGAGGTCGTGCAGATGGGCCGCGCCCGCGGCGACGGCGCTCACCGTGGCGGCGAACTCTGCCGCGTCCGTCTCGGCCAGCGCGGCGGTGCGCGGGTCGCCGGCGGTGTGGAACACGGCGGTCAGCGGCTGCTCCGCCGGGATGCCGGCCAGCAGTGCGGCCACGGCGGCCCGGTCGGCGAGGTCGCAGGGGACCACGGTCACCTGCGCGCCCGCCGCGGACAGTTCCTCCAGCGTTTCCGGCAGGCCCGGGCCCTCGGCACCCGGGGAGTGGGTGAGCAGCAGATGCCGGGCGCCGAGGGCGGCGAGGCGGTGCGCGACCCGCGCGCCCATCCCCCAGGTGCCTTCGGTGACCAGCACGGTGCCGCGTGGCTGGTACGTGTCGCCGCCCGGCCGTCCCGTCACGGCGCGCACCAGTCGGCGCACGAGCGTACCGGCGGGCCGGATGGCCAGCTGGTCCTCGCCGGCGGGCTCGGCGAGCACGGCCGTCAGGCGTCGCAGCGCGCTGTCGTCCGCGACGGCCGGCAGGTCGACCACGCCGCCCTGGAGGTGCGGGTGTTCGAGTGCCGCGGTCCGGTGCAGGGCCCACACCGCCGCCTGGGCGGGGTCGTCCAGCGTGTCCGATCCACCCGTCGCGACCGCGCCCTGGGTAAGGAGCCAGAACCGGAGCGGCTCGGCCGTCTCGGTGACCGCCTGGATCAGCAGCAGACTCGCGAGGACGCCCCGGGTCACCGTGGGGTGGTCGCCGTGTGGGGCGGTGTCCAGCGCGAGCAGCGACAGAACGCCTTCGGCGGGTGTGTCGCCGGCGGCCTCGGCGAGCTGCCGCGCAAGCGTGTCCCGGTCGGTTCGCGCCGGGTCGACGGTCACCCGGCGCACTTGGGCGCCCCGTTCGGCCAGTGTCGCCTCGGCCGAGGCGATCAGGCCGGACCCGGAGAGTGCCGCCGGTACGACGACCAGCCAGGTGCCGGTCAGCGTTCCCTCGGCGGGCACGGTGGCGGGCCACCAGGCGGCCCGGTACCGCCAGGAGCCGGTGACGGAGCGCCGGGCGCTGTCCTCCCGCCACGAGGCGAGCGCCGGCAGCAGCTCCGCGAGTGCGTCGGAGCTGTCGATGCCGAGCAGGTCCTCCAGCGCCGCGAGGTCGCGCTCCCGGACCGCGGTCCAGAACTGCTCGTCCTGGCCGCCGTCGGCCTGCGGGGCGGGCGTCTCCAGCCAGTACCAGTGCCGCTGGAAGGGGTAAGTGGGCAGTTCCACCTGCTGGGCGCCGGAACCGGCGAACAGCGCCGGCCAGTTCGCCCGGACGGCTCCGTTCGCGTGGGCCTCGGCCACCGCGGCGGTGAGCGTGCGGGCCTGCGGCCTGCCGCGTCGCTGGGTGGCGAGCAGCAGCGGCTCGGTGTCGCCGGTCCCGCTCAGGCAGTCCTGCGCCATGGCGGTGAGTACGGCGTCCGGCCCCAGCTCGACATAGGTCTCCACTCCTTCGGCGTGCAGGGTCCGTATGCCGTCGTGGAAGCGCACCGCACGGCGGATGTGGTCGGCCCAGTAGTCCGCGGAGCAGGCCTCGTCGGCGGTGAGGACACGGCCGGTCACGTTGGAGACGATCGGTGTGACCGGTCGGGAGAACTCCACCTTTCCGGCGGTCGCGCGGAACTCGTCCAGCATGGGGTCCATGTGGGGCGAGTGGAAGGCGTGGCTGACGTTGAGTCGGCGCGTCTTGACGCCGGCGGCGTCGAGTTCGCCGGTGATCCGCAGCACCGTGTCCTCGTCGCCGGAGATCACCACGGACGCCGGGCCGTTGACGGCGGCGACGGACACCTCGGCCTCGTGGCCCTTCAGCAGGCCGGTCACCTCGTCCTCGGTGGCGAGCACCGACACCATGGCACCTCCCGCGGGCAAGGCCTGCATCAGGCTGCCGCGGGCGGCCACCAGGGCGGCGGCGGCATCCAGGGAGAGCACCCCGGCGACGTGCGCGGCGGCGAGTTCGCCGACCGAGTGGCCCATCAGGTAGTCCGGGCGCAGCCCCCAGGACTCCAGGAGGCGGAACAGTGCCACCTCCAGGGCGAAGAGCGCCGCCTGGGTGTGGACGGTCTGGTTCAGCAGTCCGGCGTTGTCCGTGCCGTCCTCGGCGAACATGATCTCGCGCAGCGGGCGGGCGAGGTGGCTGTCCAGGGCGTCGCAGACGGCGTCGAGGGCTTGGGCGAACACCGGGTACGCGGCGTACAGTTCGCGTCCCATTCCCGGCCGCTGGCTGCCCTGGCCGGTGAACAGGAAGGCCACCTTGCCGCCCCGGTCGGCGACGCCCGTGACGGCTCCGGGAGCGGGGCGCCCTTCGGCCAGTGCGGCAAGGCCGTCCCGCAGCTCCGCCTCGTCGGAACCGAGCACCACGGCGCGGTGGTCGAACATCGAGCGCGCGGCGAGGCTGAACGCGACGTCCAGCATCCGGGCGCCGGCGGCGGGCGCGGTGATGTGTTTGCGCAGCTGCCGGGCCTGGGCGGTGAGCGCTTCGGTGTTCTTGGCGGACAGCACCAGCGGCAGGACCGCCGGGCGGGGGCCGGTGCCGGTGGCGCCGTCGGTGCCGCCGCCGGTGGCGGTGTCGGTGGCGGCGGGGTCTTCGGCGGGGGCCTGTTCGAGGACGACGTGCGCGTTGGTCCCGCTGATACCGAAGGAGGAGACCGCGGAACGGCGGGGGCGGCCCGTGTCGGGCCACTGCCGCTGCTCGGTGAGCAGTTCCACCGCACCCGACTCCCAGTCCACGAACGGGGTCGGCTCGTCCACATGCAGGGTGCGCGGCAGCACACCGTGCCGCATCGCCATCACCATCTTGATCACCCCGCCGACACCCGCCGCAGCCTGCGTGTGGCCGATGTTCGACTTGATCGACCCCAGGTAGAGCGGTTCACCCTCGCGACCCCGGCCGTAGGTGGCCAGCAGCGCCTGCGCCTCGATCGGATCACCCAACCGCGTACCCGTACCATGCGCCTCGACCGCGTCGACCTCGTGCGCCGCCAACCCCGCACCCGCCAACGCCCGCTGGATCACCCGCTGCTGCGACGGACCGTTCGGCGCGGTCAGACCATTGGACGCACCATCCTGGTTGA
>NZ_JAAAXQ010000226.1 GCF_009916105.1 Streptomyces sp. GC420
GGGCGGGTGGGTCAGGGTTTCCAGGGGCCGGTGCGGTCCAGGCGGCGCAGCTGTTGGCGGGCGGTGGGCACGTCCAGCCCTTGGCCGCGTTCGGTGAGGCGGTCGGCGACGTTGGTGCGCTGCTCGACGGGCTTGTGGTCGTCGTACTTGAACTTGGCCCGCACGTCGGTGACTTCCAGGCGCAGGCCGCGGATGCCAGGCAGCATCCGCCCGTAGGGCGGCCGGCCGACGGCGACGGGGGCGTGGTCCCCGTCGGGCTGGAAGTGGGCGAGCTGACGGCGCAGCAGCTCCGCCTTGGCCTCCGGCTCGTCGATGATGTGGGCGTGGCAGGTGAACTGGACGGCCGTGTAGTAGCTGGTGGGGACGCCGTCGGCGGGCGGGGTGCCGGCCTTGGCCCGCCAGGGGCCGGGAATGAAGGCGTAGTCGCCGAAGACGGTGAACAGGACGTTCGGGTCGTTCTCGACCGCCTTCCAGACCGGGTTGGGGCGAGCGAGGTGGACCAGCAGGTCGGGTCCGTCACTGGTGAAGTGGGTGGGGACGGCGACGGGCGCCCGGCCGGGCAGGCCATTGACGCTCAGGAGGCCGAAGTCGTGTCCGCCGGCGATCCAGGTCTGCCACTCGGCTGCGTCCAGGCCGGCGTCCCAGGGCTGGATGAACATGCGGTACTCCTTGCGAGACAGGACTGGGGCGGGCAGCGGAAGGGGTTCAGGTGAGTGCGAGGAGGCTCACGGCGACGGCGGCGGTTCCCAGACCTACGAGCTGGCCCCGATGGATGCGCTCGGCCAGGACGGTGCGGGCGAGCAGGACGGTGCCGGCCGGGTAGAGGGCGGTGATCACGGCGACGACGGCGAGATCCCCGCTGCGGGCGGCGAGCAGGAACAGCAGGTTCGCCACCGAGTCCAGCACCCCAGCGGTGATCGACGTCGCGTACGCGGGCCGCTCGGGACCGAGCCTGCGATGCATCAGCCCGGCTGCGGCCAGGGTGACGGCGGAGGAGACCGCCCGGCCGATGATCAGCGGGGCCACTCCGCTGTCGGCGGGCGCCTGGTGCAGGAAGATCAGCTGAAGGGCGACGGCGGTGCCGGCGCCGAAGGCCGACAGCAGCGCCGCACGCGACGGGCGCGCCGCCCCCGCGCCGTGTCCGGCGCTGACCAGCACCACCGCCACCAGCGCCAGGGGCAGCCCCACCAGCCCGGCCGGGCCCAGGTGCTCGCCCTGGAACACTCCCACGCCGACCGGCAGCATGGCCGATACCAGGGCGGTCACCGGCGAGAGCACGTTCATCGGACCGATCGCCAGCGTGCGGTAGAGCAGCGCGAACGCGGCGGCCGACGCGACTCCGGAGGCGGCGCCCCAGACAAGGGCACGGGTGCTGAACGAGGCGCCGAGCACCGGCCACAGCAGCAGCTCGACCGCGAGAGAGGCCGGGGCGGCGATCATCACGGTGCGCAGGACGTGGGCTTTGCGGGCGCCGAGGCCGCCGAGGAAGTCGGCGCATCCGTAGGCGAGGGAGCTGCCCAGAGCCAGCAGCAGAGCGATCACGGTACATCCCTTACTATCAATGGAACGACTGAACCGTACAACGCACCGACCGGCGAGTGTCAACCAAACGACCGAGCGGTGCAGTGCACTGGCCCACGGTGTGAGGATGGTGATCGGATGGCCGAGACGGCCGCGGCTCTGCGGACACTCGCGCACAACGTCAGGACGGCCCGCACCCGCGCCGGCCTGTCCCTCGACGAACTCGGCCGGCGCGCCCAGGTCAGCAAGGGCGCCCTGGTGGCACTGGAGAAGGCGCAGGGCAATCCGAACTTCGCCACCCTGGTCCGGCTGGCCGACACCCTCGGCATCCCGGTCTCCGCGTTGCTGGAGGGCCGGGCCGAAGGGCACGTTCGTGTCGTGTCCGCCGACATCCTGGCACCGCTGTGGACCGGGGCACGGGGCAGCGAAGCCAGGCTCATGCTGACGACATCGGGCCCGGCCCCCACCGAGGTCTGGCGCTGGAAACTCGAACCCGGCGAGGAGTACGCCAGCCATCCCCACCAGGCCGGGGTCGTGGAAACCGTCAGCGTCACCTCCGGCCGGATGACCCTGGTGGTCGACGGCAACGAGCACACCGTCGACGCCGGGCAGACCGCCGCCTTCGACGGCGACGCCCCCCACACCTACCGGGGCGCGGGCACCGAAACCTGCCACCTGATCATGACGGTCCACCTGCCGCCGGGCCCGGCCTCCACAACATGACCCGCGTAGGACGTGCACGGGCGCCGCATCGGCGTCGCCACGCGAAACAGCAGCGATCCGAAACATGCGACGGCGGCACGGCCGTACGCCGAGGCGGCCCGGAAGGCACCCGGCCTCGCCGAGCGCGACCCACCTGGCGCACCAGGCCGCCCGGCTCGGCGCCCGCCGGCGCCGCTGACGCGCCGCGCGCCGCTCTGCCCCCGAACCGCGGCCTGCAGCGGCCGCCGGTCAGCGGGGCGCGGTGGCGGCACGGCCACCCGTGACGCGGAGGAGGTCCAGTCTCCCGGCGTCGCTGCTTCCGGTCGCTGCCGTGTAGGCGACCATGCGCAGGTCGGCGCCGGGGACGACGAGGACGTCGCAGTCGAGCAGGATGTCGCCGATCTCCGGATGCCGGATTGTCTTGCGATCGGTCGTGTGCTGGGCGGCGGCCGTCTCCGTGGCCCAGTGGCGGGCGAAGGCGTCGGACGTTTCCCGCAGTTCCCGCACGAGACGATCGAGCCGGGTGTCCTGGGGATAGCGGGACACGGCGTCCTTGAGGTCGGCGACGATCGACGCCGCGAAGGCGTCCGGTCCGCGTTCGGAGCGGACGGGAAGCATCGAGGCGTGGGCGGCGCCGTTGCCGAAGAGCGCACGGGCGAGGTTGCGTTCGGCGGTCGGGAGGGCGGCGGGGTCGTTGTGCAGGGCGCTCCACATGGTGTTCCACCACACCAGGGTCCAGTCGGCGGTGAACACGCCGACCGGGATGTCGCCGAGGCGCGCAGCGAGCCGCTGGATGCCCGGGGCACATGGGTGCCGACCGTCCCGTCCTGCGGCGGCAGGAGCCCGGCGCTTCGGTACAGCCGGTCGCGCTCGGCGCGGGAGAGCTGAAGGGCTCGGGCGAGGGCGCCGACGACCTGGGTCGAGGGGTTCTTCGCGCCGCTGCCTCGCCGATGTCGTCCTCGGCGCGACGCGGGCGCCGAGCGGATCCTACGTCGACCGCGACCGTGTGGGCCGCTCCTCGCGGGAGTCCTACGACCCGCGGCGCGAAGGCGGACTCTGGGATGCCGCCGAACGGTTCACCGCGGTGTGAACGGCCCGGGAAGAGCGCGGGATCGGGCCGGGGGCGTCGTGGGAGCGGAAAGCAGCGGGAGGAGCCGCCGCCGGTCGGAGGGCCGGCGCCGGCGGCCACCCCGCGGGCCCCGCCCAACCGGGCGGGCCCGCGCCCCGAGTCGCCGGGGAGGTCCGAGCCAGCCACGAGCGCGTAGGCCGGGTGCTCGCCCCGGCCGGGCGGGGCGGCGCGCGGTACCCGCAGGGGTCCGGAGCGGTGGGCAGCTGTCAGCCGGTCCGGGCCCCGGCGCAGCCGGACGGCGGCCCCGCCGCGCGCCGGACCAACTGCAAACCCCAGTGGGCGACGTCGAGTTGCCGGCCGGTCGCGTCGGCCGCCCCGGCGCTGTGGGAGGCGGTGACGGTGTTGGCCGGGTTCGTCGGACGGCGTGCCGGACAGCGGGCCGGCCCCGTGCGGAGGCGCCGGGGGGCGGCTTGTGGCATCAGTGCGGCGTCGCCCTGCCTGCCGGCTGATCACTTCGCCTGGGCGAGCCGGACCGCGTCGGGGCCGGCCGGGAAGCGCAGCAGACCGGTCGTGTCGTGCACGGCTCGCCACACCGCCTCTGCGACGTCGCTCTCCTCGGTGAACAGGTCCTGGCCCGTGAAGTCGTCCATGGCCTTCTTCGCCCACGGTGCGTAGGGCGCCGGGACCAGCTCGTCCAGCGGCGCGCCGTTCGTCGCGTTGGCTGCGAAGTTCGTCGTCAGGCAGGCGCCCGGCTCGACCGTCTTCGCCTGCACGCCGAAGGGTGCGAGCTCGAGCGCGAGGGATGCGGTGAATCCCTCGACGGCCATCTTGCTCGCCTTGTAGACGGCCGAGAGCGGCATGTGTCCCAGCACCACGCTGGAGGTCACGTTGACCACCACGCCGGAGCCGCGCTCGCGGAACTGGGGCAGCACCGCCTGCGTCGTCGCCATCACGCCGAACGTGTTGGTCTCGAAGACTTCCCGCACCCGGGCCATGGGAGTGCCCTCGAACACGCTGATCGACGGGACGCCCGCGTTGTTGACCAGGACGTCGATGGGTCCCGCTGTCTCGAACGCGTCGGTGATGGTCCTGGGCTCGGTCACGTCGAGCCCGACGACGCGGAGCCGGTCGGACTCCGGCAGGACGCCCGCGCGCGGCGTGCGCATCGTGGCGATGACGTTCCATCTCCGCGCGTGGAAGTAGAGGGCGGTCGCCCGCCCGTATCCGGATGAGGTACCAGTGATCAGAACTGTCTTCATGCCGTGGTCCTTGCGATGTGGTGGGATCCGCGGCGGACAGGCATCTTCCTGCTCCGCGGGAGAACCGGTGACCTCATTGAATCGCTCTGACCTGCGAAAACAGTAGAACTATCCTCGCTTCCTCCTGCACGATCCTCCTGCGTGGCCGAGGCAGGCCCGCTCAGGGCAGGACGCCCGCGGGGGTGCGTACGGTGTTCCGCAGGCGCGCCGCGTCCCGGCTCGGGGGTTCGCCGAACTGGCGGCGGTACTCGCGGCTGAACTGTGACGGGTTGTCGTAGCCGACGCGGTGGCCGACCCCTGTGACGTCGCCCGGGTGGGTGGCGAGCAGCAGCCGGGCCTCCTGGAGCCGGATCTGCTTCTGGAACTGGATGGGGCTCATGGCGGTCACCGCCTGGAAGTTGCGGTAGAAGGCGGAGAGGCTCATGCCGGACAGGCGTGCCACGTCCTCGACCCGGAAGGGCTCGGCGTAGTGCTCGCGGATCCAGCGCACGGCGCGGGAGACGTGGCTGAGGCCGCTGTCGGCGAGGCCGAGCTGGCGCACCGTCGCGCCCTGCTCGCCGGTGATCAGGCGCCACAGGATCTCGCGTTTGACCAGCGGGGCCAGTACGGCGCGGTCGCGGGGTTCGTCGAGCAGGCGCAGCAGCCTGACCACCGCGTCGAGCAGGGCGGGCGGGGCGTCGCCGACGGCGAGCCCCGGCGGCGTGCCCGGGCCGGTGCGGGTGGTGTCTCCGGGCCCGGCCTGCAGCAGCAGTTCGGCGACGGCGGACGGTTCCAGCGTGAGACCGAAGCCGAGGGCCGGCTGCTCGGGTTCGGCCCGGGTGAACTGTCCGGTGACGGGCAGGTCGACGGATGCGACCAGGTACTGCCCGGGGCCGTACTCGTGGACCCGGTCGCCCAGCACGAGCCGTTTGGCGCCCTGGGCGATGACGGCGAGCACCGTGCCGGACATGGAGGGCGACGGCGGATCGGGCCGGTCGACCCTCGAGATGAGGACACCGTCGATGGCGGTGGTCCAGTCGGGGCGGGCGTGCCGGGCCAGCAGGGTGCGGAGCTCTTCGAGGGCCATGCGTCCATTGCAGCACCGTTGCGTGGCACGGCTCCCGCGTCCGCGAGGATCGTGCAAGTACGAGCGAGCATCGTTGTAACGTTTTCGCAGGTCAGGGGCGTTGAATGGGGTCAGCTCACTCCATCACCGCAGAAGAGGGACTCCATGATTGCCCACTACGGCTTCAATGCCACCCTGACCGCCAGGCCCGGAATGGGTGGCCGGCTCGTCGACCTGCTGCTGACCGGCCTGGACGAGGGCAGCCCCGGGGCGAGCGGACACTGCGTCGTCTACCTGGTCTCCCGTTCCGCGTCCGACCCGGACGTCGTCCATGTCACCGAGGGCTGGACCAGCGAGGAGGACCACCACCGGATCTTCGCCGGCGAGGCCGCCCGGGCCATCGTGGCGCAGGTCGACGAGCTGCTGGCCGGGCAGCCCGAGTACACCGACTACGTCCCGGTCCGCGGCAGGGCCGCCTTTTGAGCCGCCGGACCGCCCCCCGGACCGATCTCCCGGCCGGCCGCCCCGGCGCCGAGGCGCCCCCATCCTCGTCCCAACGTCCGGCACCACCCCGCGAAAGGCCGATGACCATGACCACGGCACGACCCGCCCTCGACCCCGAACTGCGTGAACTGCTGGCCGGCATGCCCCTGATGCCGCAGCTCGGCCCGGAAGTGCTGGCGCAGGTCCGCCCCTTCTCGTCGATGCCCGTCGAACCCCTCCTCGAAGGTCGCGTGATCGACCGACGCGAGGTCACCGTTCCGGGTCCGGACGGCGAGCGGATCCCCCTGTCGGTCTTCAGCCCCGCCAGGGCCGAGCGCTCAGCAGGGGCGCCCTGCGTCTACTGGGTGCACGGCGGCGGGATGGTCATGGGGGATCGCTTCTCGCAGATCGACATTCCACTGGAGTGGCTCGACGAGTTCGGCGCGGTCGTGGTCTCCGTGGACTACCGGCTGGCGCCGGAGGCCACCGGCACGACCCTGGTCGACGACTGCTACCGGGGGCTGCTGTGGGTCGCGGAGCACGCCGACGACCTGGGTGTCGATCCCGCCCGCATCGTCGTCGCCGGCGCCAGCGCGGGCGGCGGTCTCGCGGCCGGTGTCACCCTGCTGGCCCGCGACCTCGGCACCCCGGCGATCGCCGCGCAGGTGCTCATCGGCCCCATGCTCGACCACCGCAACACCAGCACCTCCAGCCGCCAGTACTCCGGCGACCCCGGCGTCTGGACCCGCGAGATGAACGAGTTCGGATGGCGCTCCGTCCTCGGCGACCGCACCGACGACGAGGTGTCCGAGTACGTCTCGCCGGCACTGGCCGAGGACCTCTCGGGCCTGCCGGCCACCTACATCGACACCGGCTCCGCCGAAGTCTTCCGCGACGAGGACACCGACTACGCCACCCGCATCTGGGCGGCCGGCGGCCAGGCCGAACTCCACGTCTGGGCGGGCGGCTTCCACGGGTTCGACGCCCTGTACCCGCAGGCGCACATCTCGGCCACAGCCCGCCGGACCCGCACCGACTGGCTCGCCCGGCTCCTGACCCCGAACCGCGCCGCATGACGCCGCATGACGCCGTATGACGCCGCAGGTGGACAACCACCGGGTGGCCGTGTGCGCGCCCGTCGTCCCGTCCGGACAGGACGGCGCGCGGACCACCACTGCCCCAGCGCCGTCACCGCCGCCTTCGGCAACGGCCGTGCGGCCTCCCGGCGCCCACCGCGTCCACCCGGCTCTGCCTGTTCACGTGCCCCCCTCGGCCGCCCCGGTCCCGCGGCCGCAGAGATCACCCGTCCCGGTCGCGGTGGTCCTCCGGTTCCCGGCGGTGCGGCGGCCTGCCGGCGGGCGGGTTCACCGTGCGGTTGGTGCGGTGTCCGGTGAGGCGAAGGGGCGGGTCAGTGCCCGGTCGACCAGGGGGCCGGCCGCGCCGGTGTATCCGGCCGGGTCCAGCAGCTCGACCAGCTCGTCCTTGGTGAACGCGGCGCTCACCGCCGGGAGTTCGGCCAGGATGTCGGCCAGCGGGCGGGAGGCGGCCGCCGCCTGCTGGGACGCCCGGGTCAGCAGTTCCCTGGCCGCCGGCGTACCCAGGCGGGGTGCGAGTACCGCGCTGAGGCGCTCGGAGACGATCTGTCCGCCGGTCGCCCCGGCGTTGGCGCGCATGCGTTCGGGGCGGACCGTGAGCCCTCGGGTCAGTTCGACGGCGGTGTGCGCGGCGCCGCCGGTCAGCCGCAGGCACTCGCGCAGCGGCTGCCATTCGGCGTGCCACACGCCTGCTGCGCGTTCGTCCTCGGTGACCAGGCACTGCGTCAGGACGGAGGCGAGGGCGGGCACTTGCAGCGCCGCCGAGCGGATCAGCGTCGCGAGGACGGGGTTGCGCTTGTGCGGCATCGCCGACGACGCGCCCCGGCCCGCGGCCGCGGGCTCGGCCGCCTCGCCGACCTCGGTACGGGCCAGCACCTGCACGTCCGCGGCGATCTTGCCGAGGGCGCCGGTGGTGTGGGCGAGGGCCGCGCCGAGGTCGGCGAGGGGGGTGCGCAGCGCGTGCCAGGGCAGGACTGGGACGGCCAGGCCGGTCTCGTCCGCGAAGGCGGCGGTCAGGTCGTCCAGGACGCTTTCGCAGGCGGCGCCGGGCCCCGCGTGCTGGAGGTAGCCCGCCAGTGTCCCGGCCGCGCCGCCCAGGGAGACGGGCAGCCCGTGGTCGGCGACGTGCCGCAGCCGATCGGCCGCGTCCAAGACCAAATGCCGCCAGCCGGCCGCCTTGAGTCCGAAGGTGGTGGGCACGGCGTGGAGGGTGAGGGTGCGGCCCGCCATCACGGTGTCGCGGTGCCCGGCGGCAAGGCGGGCCAGTGCCTCGGCCACGGCCCGCAGGTCGTCCAGGATCAGGCGCAGCGACCGGGCGGCCACCAGCATCGCGCCCGTGTCGAAGACGTCCTGGCTGGTGGAGCCGCGGTGCACGTACTCGGCGGCCCGGGGTGAGCGGGCGGCCACCACCGCCCGGAGCCTTTCGACCAGGCCGACCACCGGGTTCGCGGTGCGGCGTGCGGCCAGCGCCAGTTCGCGCGGATCGAGGTTCTCCGCGCGTGCCGCGGCCGTGATCGCCTCGGCGGCGTCCCGGGGAATCGTTCCGCAGCGTGCCTGGGCGCGGGCCAGGGCCGCCTCCGCGTCGAGCATCGCCTGCAGCCAGGCGGTGTCGCTGACCGCCGCCTCGACGGGGGTGCCCGCCCACACCGGGCAGAGCAGTCCGGTCTCCGGGAAGCGGGAGATCGTGCCGCCTGCGGGCGGTGAGTCCTGTGTCGTCGTCATGCGGAGGTCCTCGCGCCGGTGGTGGTCCTGGGGGCGACCGTGAGGGCCCGGGCCCTGACGGCGGGTTGCTGCGGCGGGGAGGCGGCCGGCAGGCCGGGAAGGGCGAGGACGGCCGCCGCGATGGCGTCGGAGTCCTCCAGCGTGACCGAGCCGACGCCGGGTCTGATCCCCGCCGCGGTCACCCAGTGCACCGACTCGGTGGGAACGCCGTGGGCGAAGCGCCGCGGGTGCGCCGCACCGTGGGCGTTCACCAGGTGGTGGGGCCGCCCGGAGACGGCCAGGCCGCCGGTCTCGTAGTCCTGGCCGTCGCTGCCGGGAATGCGGTAGGGGCGGCACTGCCCGGTGTGCAGCAGCTGGTTCATCAGCGGGTCCGCGGTGCGGCGCAGGTCGATTCCGGGCAGCCGGCACTCGATCAGCGTGGTGGCCCGTACCCGCACGCCGGGAATGCGGTCCGACGTCGCGGTGAAGCATGGCCCGTCCGGGGCGTGGACGCCGGCGCTCACGCGCATGCCGGGACCGGTGACGTCCAGGACGCCCGCGTCCATGAGCGCGGCCATCTCCTCGATGCGCGACGCGGGCGGGCCGATCGACAGGTACGCGTTGAGCGGTGTGTACCACCGGTCCAGTTCGTCGCGGTGCGAGGCGGCGTCGAGGCCGGCGTGGTCGACGGCGAGCCGCACCTCGTTGCGCAGGTCGCGCAGCACGTCCAGGGCGGCCTTGAGCGGGCCGCCGACGTTGCCGCGGCGGGCCTCGCGCACATCGTCGTCCAGGTGGCCGCGCAGCCAGCCGCGGAAGGCGGCCGGACGGGTGAGGGCGCGGCTGCCGTAGGGGCGGGCGATGCGTTCCCAGTCCCAGCGGTCGTCCGGGCCGATGCCCGCCGCCTCGAGGAGAAGGTCCTCCTGCGGTCCCGGTGCGGCGTGCAGGTACCGGGCGGCGAACCGTGCGACCCGGTCCGGATCGTCTCCGCGTGCGGCCAGTAAGGCCTCGTAGTAGACGCACTGCACCTCCCGCGCGATCAGCGGCCACAGATCGTCGCCGAACCGCACCGGCCGCGTCCCGGTGGCGGACGTGCGCAGTGCGGCGACGTGATCGGCCGTCAGCAGCCGGGGGGTGTAGCGGCCGTGGGCGCCCTTCTCGTTCTCGCCGCGCGCGTGGTAGGGCACGCCGCGCCGCGAACCGGCGTACAGGCGTGGCTCGCGGCCCGAGGGCCGGTAGACCAGGCGGCCGCCCCGGCGTTCGAAGGCACCGCCCCGGCCGTACGTGAACAAGGCCATGTAGTCGAAGAAGTTCAGGCCCAGACCGCGCAGCAGCACCCTCTCGCCCGGCGCGACGGACGACAGGTCGGCGTCCGCCGGGTTGACCGGGGGCAGGTAGGTCAGGCCGTGGCGGCCGGCGAAGGCGGCCAGTTCCTGTTCGGCGGCGGTGGGCCGGGCCGGTACGTGCCCCTGGGCCAGGACCACCGCACCGAGCCCGGCCAGCCGGGTGCCGTCCTCCAGCACCACCGTCTGCGGGCCGGCGCCGCCCGTTCGGGCGCCCTCGCCGTCCTCCAGGGCGACCGCACGCACGGGATGCACACGCACCGTCATGTGCGCGGGCGCGTTCGCGGTGACCTGCCGGAACGCCCAGGTCAGGTAGTGGCCGTACAGGGCGCGGGTGGGATACGCGTCCGGTCCCGTGTCCCGTGCCTCGGCGATGGTGTCGTCGTCGTAGGCCAGGTGCGGGCCGGGAGTGGTCACACCGGATCCCACGGCCCTGGCCCACTGGTACAGGCTCGGCCCCTCCTCCAGCGGCCCGTCGATGTTGACACTGGCGTCCGTGTACACCGTGACCTGCGAGGCGACGGTGTTCATCAGCAGGTGCCGGGACTGCGAGGGCCGCCATACCCTGCCCGCGCCGGCGGGGGCGGGATCGGCGATGTGCACGGTGATCGCGTCCCAGCGCGGGGACTTGCGTTCACGGGCGCAGAGCCGTTCCAGCACCGACAAGCCACGCGGCCCGGCACCGACGAGGCAGACGGCCATGTGCCCGCTGTTCACCGGGCCTTTCCACGCGGCGCGGCCGCCTGTCATCGGTCGCCCGGCGCGGAACCCGGCGAACCGGCACGGTCGTCTTCGTGTGTACCGTCCACAGCGCCTCCTTCCCGCAGCCACCGTCGGCCGGGGCACTCAACCGGCGCTCGCATCCGGCTGGAAACCCGGCCCCAGGCCTGGGGCCGGGCCGGGGCGGCGTCGCCGTTCCAAAGGTCAGGGCGGCCGCGGCGACCGGCGGCATGCGATGCGGGCCGCATCGGGCTGGTCGCGGGACACGCCCGGGCGGGCTGCGGACGGACCGTGCCTCGCTCCGCCGGTGCCCGTGCCGTGGAAAGCGCACGGCTGAGTGTGCGCCGGGCCGGCGACAAGCCGCCGGCGGGTGGGCGTCCGGTCGGGGTCGTCACCCGCCGGACGGCACCCGGGCGAGCACGGTCCGCGAACGGGGCGGTGACGGCTGCGGTGCAGGCGTGCGCCGTCCCGGTGGGGAGTGCCGGAACCGGCGGCGGCCGCGCGAGGTGTCGTGCCGGTGCGGGTGCACCGGGTCGGCCAGGGTACGGGGAGCGGCGGCCGGGTGCGCTCCGCGCGGGCGCCGGGGCCCGGCGGGCGGTACGGAACCTGGTCGCGGGCTCTGCCGTCCGTTCGGGGGCCCACAGGTCGAGCACCGGGCCGGTCCCGCCCGGTGGGGTGGCGGCCACGGCAACGCGCGCGGGAGGCGGCGCGGAGGGCGCGGAGGCGCTTTCAGCGGGCTGAGGCGGTCGCGCCCTGCCCGCGCCTACGCCCTCGGCGGGCCGGTGACCACGTGTGCGCCGGGCCGGCGGGGCGGGGGGACAGTGCCACGGGGTTCGCCCGGGGCCCGCGGGACCGCCGCGCCCGGGCAAGGCGGCGCCGGCCGGCAGGCGGGCCGCCCGGGCCGTGGCCACCACCCTGCCGTCGCGACGGCGAGCCCGGCGGCGTGCGGGTGGTCGGCGACGAGGCCGCGACGCGGGAGTGCGCGCCCCGGCGGCTGCCGGTGACGACGTGTATGCCGGGCCGGCGGCGGCGTTCTCGAAGCAGTGGCCGCCGCCGCGCGTGCCGTGGCCTGCCCGGATGCCGGGCCGGGCGTGATGCCGACGGCGGACCCGCCCGACCGCCCGCCGCGAGAGCGCCCGGCGGGCGGCCCGGGAGCGGTCGTCGCGCGCCCTTCCCGGCGCCCCGGGGCTCCCGGCGGGCGGGCCGGGCCGGTTCAGCCCGCGCTCAGTACGGCCGCCGAGTTGAAGCCGCCCCGGCCGCGGGCCAGGACGAGGGTGTGGCGGACGGGGATCCGACGGGGGGCGGTGACGAGGTCGACGGGGCAGTCTGCGGCGGGCTCGGCGGTCCCGGTGGTCGGCGGGATCACCTGGTCGCGCAGGGACAGCAGGGCGGCGGCCACGTCGAGGGATGCCCCGCCGGCGAGCAACCGCCCGGTCATCGACTTCGGCGCGGCCACCGGGACGCCCCGCGGGCCGAACAGGGCGGCGAGCGCCTCGGCCTCGGCGCGGTCGGCGGCGCGTTCGCCGGCCGCGTCGGCGAACACCACGTCGATCTCGTCGGGGCGCAGCCCGGCGTCGGCGAGGGCCAGCCGGGCGGCGTCGCCCAGGCGCGGGGTGCCGGGGCCGTCGAAGGTGGCCGCGTATCCGGCGAACGTGCCGTACACGCGGGCGTCGCGCTCGCGGGCGGCGGCGGCGTTCTCCAGGACGAACAGGGCGCCGCCCTCGCCGACGACGTGGCCGCCGGCGGCGGCGTCGAAGGGCAGGTAGGCGCGGGCGGGGTCGGTGGCCGGGCTCAGCCGGTCCGTGGCGAGGTGGGCGGCCCAGCCCCACGGGCACAGCGCCGAGTCGACGCCGCCGGTGACCATCAGCCGGGCGCCCTTGCGGATCTGGCGCCGGGCGTGTGCGACCGCGTCCAGGCCGCCGGCCTGCTCGGTGACGACGACGCCGCTGGAGCCGCGCAGCCCGTGCCGGATGGAGATCTGACCCGTGTTCACGGCGTAGAACCAGGCGAAGGACTGGTAGGCGCTGACGTGCTGCCCGCCCTTGGACCACAGGGCCTGCAGTTCGCGCTGCCCGAACTCGAAGCCGCCCGCGGAGGAGGCGGTGACCACGCCGGCGCCGTACTCGGGCAGCGCGGCGGGGTCGGTGCGGGAGTCGTCGAGTGCCTCCTTGGCCGCGGCCAGGGACAGCCGGGTGACCCGGTCGGTCTGTGTCAGCAGCCGGCTGGACAGGTGGTCCTCGTCGACGAAGCCGGGGACCTCGCCGGCGATGCGCACCGGGTAGCGGGAGGCGTCGAAGCGGGTCACCGGGCGGATGCCGCTCTCGCCGCGCAGGGTCGCCGCCCACCACGCCTCGGTGCCCAGCCCGTTGGGTGCGGCGACGCCGATGCCGGTGACGACGGGGCCGGTGGTGGCGGGGGTGCCCGGCCGGGCGGCGGGACGGTCCAGTGTGGCTG
>NZ_JAAAXQ010000227.1 GCF_009916105.1 Streptomyces sp. GC420
GGGGCGGGCGGGGGCGGGCGCGGTCCGCCTGCCCCCGGGTCGCTTCACCCCGGTCGCGTCAACCGGTCATCAGGTCCCGGCGGTGCAGCCCGACCAGCCCCGCGACCAGGAGTACCGCGGCCAGGGCCGTCAGCAGCAGCACCGGGGGCCAGGACATCTCGGGACCGGGCAGGCTCGGCAGGTGCTCGAAGGGGGACAGGTTCATCACCGGCTGGGGCAGGTCGAGCGCGGGGCCGACCCAGCCCACCGCCAGGCTGATCCCGGCCGCCGCCCACGCCGCGGTGGCCGCCCTCGGCAGCGCCCCGTACAGCAGCACCGCCACCGCGCCCAGCAGCCAGACCGCCGGCAGCCGCACCAGCGCGGCGCCGAGGACGGGCCCCAAGTCCTGCCCGTAGCCGGCCGCGAGCCCCAGCCCGCCGACCAGCATGATCACCACCGAGCCGCCGAAGGCGATCAGCAGGTGGCCGGCGGCCCACCGCAGCCGTCCGACCGCGTTGGCCAGCACCGGCTCGGCCCGCCCCGAGGTCTCCTCGCCGTACAGCCGCAGCACGGACGAGACGATGTACAGCGAGGCGATCATCCCCAGCATGCCGAGCATCGCCGCGAGGAACGCGTTCGACAGAGCCGACTGTCCGCCCATGCGTTCGAAGATCTCGCGGGCGCGTTCGTTGTCGCCGACGAGGTCGGCCGCACCCTCCACCATGCCGCCGAAGACGAGTCCGGCCACCGCGAATCCCGCGACCCAGCCGAACACGCTGCCGCGCTGGAGGCGCCAGGCGAGCCCGCCCGCGGTGGCGAGCCGGCCCACCGCCGGTCCCGGCCTGGTGGGCAGGAAGCTCATGCCGACGTCGCGCCGCCCCGCGAGGAGGTACGCCACGCCGCCCTGGACCACGACCGCCGCCGCGATCAGGGCCGGCACCCACCACCGTTCGCCGCCGTACGCGCGGACGTTCTCGCTCCAGCCGATCGGGGAGAGCCAGGTCAGCACCGAGGATCCGTCGTCGGTCCCGGCGTCCCCCGCCGCGCGCAGCACGAAGGCCAGGCCGAGCGCGGCGGCGGTGATGCCCCTGGCGAGCCGGGCGCCCTCGGTGAGCTGCGCCGCGATCGCCGCCAGCGTGGCGAACAGCATGCCGGTGCCGCCGACGGCGAGCCCCAGCGCGAGCGCGCCGGCGAAGCCCTCGCCGGCGACGCCGGCCGTCACCAGCAGCGCGACCGCGGCGTTGCCGAGGAGCGCGGCGAGCAGCGCCGCGGTGAGCGGGGCGCGCCGCCCCACCATGGCCGCGGAGAGCAGTTCCTGACGACCGGTCTCCTCTTCCTCCCGGGTGTGCCGGATGACGATCATCAGGCTCATGATGGCGGCGAGGGTGGTGCTGAAGACGCCGAACCGCCAGGCGACGAGTCCGCCCACCGAGTCGTCGAACACCGGCCCGTAGAGGGAGCGCAGGGAGCTGTTGGCGGTCATGGAGGCGGCCAGTTCGGCCCGTTCGGCGGCCGTCGCGTACAGCGAGCCGATGGACGACACACCGCTGACGATGATTCCGGCGATCACCAGTGTCCACACCGGCAGCATCACCCGGTCGCGCCGCAGGGCGAGCCTGAGCAGCGTCCCCGTGCCGGCGAGCTGCCGGGAGCGCGCGGTGCGCGACGTGTACGTCGGCGCTGGCGGCGCGGTCCGCGCGGTGGCGGCGGTCATCGCGCGGCCTCCGTCCCGGTGCGGGCCGTCTCCGCGCCGGTGCCGCGCGGGCCCTCGGCATCGGTGTAGTGCCGCAGGAAGAGCTCCTCCAGCGTCGGCGGCCTGCTGGTCAGCGAGCGCACCCCGGACTCGGTCAGGGAACGCAGCACCGCGTCCAGCTTGTCCGTCTCGACCTGGAGGCTGACCCGCTTGCCCTGCACGTCGACGTCGTACACGCCGGGAAGGTGGGTGAGTCCGTTGGGCGGCGCGGCGAGTTCGGCGGTCACGCTCGTCCGCGTCAGGTGCCGCAGGTCGGCGAGCGATCCGCTCTCCACGGTCCGGCCCTTGCGGATGATGCTCACCCGGTCGCACAGCGCCTCGACCTCGCTCAGCACATGGCTGGACAGCAGCACGGTCCGGCCGCGGTCGCGCTCCTCCTCGACGCAGTTCTGGAAGACCTCCTCCATCAGCGGGTCGAGCCCCGCGGTCGGCTCGTCCAGGATCAGCAGCTCGACGTCCGAGGCGAGCGCCGCGACCAGGGCGACCTTCTGCCGGTTGCCCTTGGAGTAGGTGCGGCCCTTCTTGGTCGGGTCGAGTTCGAACCGCTCGATGAGCCGGTCGCGGCGCGCCGTGTCGAGGCCGCCGCGCAGCCGCCCGTACAGGTCGATCACCTCCCCGCCGGAGAGGTTGCGCCACAGGGTGACGTCGCCCGGGACGTACGCGACCCGGCGGTGCAGCTCGACAGCGTCGTGCCAGGGGTCCATTCCCAGCATCCGCGCCGCTCCGGCGTCGGCGCGCAGCAGGCCCAGCAGGACGCGGATGGTGGTGGACTTCCCGGAACCGTTGGGGCCGAGGAAGCCGTGCACCTCGCCGGTCTCGACGGTCAGGTCGAGACCGTCCAGCGCGTGGGTGCCGCCGAACGACTTGTGGAGTCCGGAGACGGTGATTGCCTTCGTCATGTCTCCCGAACGTACGCTTCTTTCACAAATTTGTGAAGTTAAGGAATCGTATTAAACTCGGATACCCCGTCGACCTGGGAGATGATCGAGAGATGACCGAGGAGGCGCCACGAGCCGCGGCGGTGGCTGCGGACGCGATCGCACTTGCGGAGACGGTCGCGGACGCGACGGCACCTGCGGATGCGACCGCACCTGCGGACGGGGCGGCACCTTCGGACCGGGCGGCGGCGGACGTGACCATACCCGCGGACCCGGACCCGGACCCGGACCCGGACCCGGACCCGGACCCGGACCCGGACCCGGCGCCGGACCCGGCCGCGGATGTCGCCACGCCCGCCGACCCGGCCGCGGCGGAGCGCAGCAAGGAGGCCGTCTCCCGTTTCGTCGAGCGGTTCGCCTCACAGCTCGTGGAGGCGGGCATGCCGCGCATGCCGTCCCGGATCTTCGCCGCCCTGCTCTCGTCCGACTCCGGTGTCATGGGCTCCGCGGAACTCGCGGACCAGCTGCGCATCAGTCCCGCCGCCGTCTCCGGCGGCGTCCGCTACCTCGCGCAGGTCGACATGGTCATCCGGGAACGCGAGCCCGGCTCCCGGCGTGACCGGTACCGGCTGCACAGCAACCAGTGGTACGAGGCGCTGGCCAACCGCGACCAGTTGATGAGGCGCTGGGAGGACACCCTCCGCGAGGGTGTCGCCAGCCTCGGAGGCGCCTCTCCGGCGGGCCGCCGCATGTCGGAGACCCTCGCCTTCTTCGAGTTCCTGGAAAAGGAACTCCAGGGCATGCTGGAGCGCTGGCGCCACTACCGGGGTGAGCGCTTCGGCGACTGAGGGGCCGCCGCCGCGTCCGCAGCCTCCCCCGGCCCCGCCGCGGGCAGGGTCAGCGACCACGCCCCGGGCCGGACCGTCCAGGTCCGCGTCCTGACCGGGCCCGACACCGCCGCGTCCGCGCGGTAGCGGAAGTCCGGCCCCGACACCGTCACCGTGCGCGCGGTGGCCCGTACCGGACCGGCCTGCGCGCCCACCGCCGTGGGTCGCACCTCCACCTCGGCCAGGCCGTTCCTGGCCGTCACCGACACGCCCTCCACCGGCTGGTCCAGATCGATCAGTGTCACCCCGTCCGCCTCCACCCGCAGCCGGGTGGGACGCCGGCCGGCCGCCCCGGACGCCGACGACATGGCGGGCCGCGTCAGCGTGCGCACCAGCGACTGGCAGGTGCGCAGCGGCGGCGCCCACCACGGTCCGGTCCCGGACCGCGACCCTGACTCCCGCCCGGGCGGCGGCACGTCGACGGCCGACACCGGGACCGGAATGCGCAGCCCTGTCAGCACCACTCCGTCGCTGTCGTCCACCAGCAGGTCCAGCCGGCGCGCCGTGCCCTCCAGCACGGCGCGCGCGGCGGCGACGGCGCCCGTCGGCACACCCAGCGAGCGGACCAGCCGCACCGCGCCCGCGCCGCCCACGGGGACGACCGACAGCACACTCGACGACAGCTCCCGCTCCCGGTGCAGCAGCGCCACCACCCGCATCAGCGACCGGTCGTCACCCACCACCACGGGGCGCCGCCGGCCCCGCAGGGCCAGCGCCCGCGCGTACTCCTCCGGTGACTCCGGGTAGCAGACCTTCGCCGCGGCCCCGGCGCAGAGCACGTCCTTCGCGATGCGCGCGGACTCGCCGTCCGCGCGCCGGGCGACCGGGTCGATGACCACAAGCAGGGGGCTGGTGCCGCTCTGAGCGGCGGCACCGGCGGGGTCTGGAGCCGACACCGGGGTCCTTCCTCGGGTATTCAGGTAGCATCTCTGTGCAAGAGCCCCTTGCGCTATTGCGCCAGGGGCTTCGTCTATTCCGGGGCACCGGTTCGACTGCTGATGGTGACGGACTTCTACGGACCTGTGTCCAAAATCCGTCGCCCCATGTTGGACATGCCCCACCCGGAAGGGGTGTACGCCTGTGCCCGCACTTGTGCTGCTCGGTGCTCAGTGGGGTGACGAGGGCAAGGGGAAGGCCACCGACCTGCTCGGTGGATCCGTCGATTACGTGGTGCGCTACCAGGGCGGCAACAACGCCGGCCACACGGTCGTCGTCGGCGACCAGAAGTACGCGCTCCACCTCCTCCCCTCCGGAATCCTCTCGCCGGAGTGCACTCCGGTCATCGGTAACGGCGTCGTCGTCGACCCGGCGGTCCTGCTCTCCGAGCTGAGCGGGCTGAACGAGCGCGGCGTGGACACGTCCAAGCTCCTCATCAGCGGCAACGCCCATCTGATCACGTCGTATCACACCACCATCGACAAGGTGACGGAACGCTTTCTCGGCAAGCGGAAGATCGGCACCACGGGACGTGGTATCGGCCCGTCCTACGCCGACAAGATCAACCGCGTCGGCATCCGCGTCCAGGACCTCTACGACGAGTCGATCCTGGAGCAGAAGGTCGAGGCGGCCCTCGACTTCAAGAACCAGATCCTCGCCAAGCTCTACAACCGGCGCGCCATCGAGGCCGGCCGGATCGTCGAGGAGCTGCTGGGCTACGGCGAGCAGATCCGCCCGTACGTCGCGGACACCACCCTCGTGCTGAACAACGCGCTCGACGAGGGCAAGGTCGTCCTCTTCGAGGGCGGCCAGGGCACCCTGCTCGACGTGGACCACGGAACGTATCCCTTCGTGACCTCGTCCAACCCGACCGCGGGCGGTGCCTGCACCGGCTCCGGTGTCGGCCCGACCAAGATCTCCCGGGTCATCGGCATCCTCAAGGCATACACCACCCGGGTGGGTGCCGGACCCTTCCCGACGGAACTCTTCGACAAGGACGGCGAGGCCCTGCGCCGCATCGGCGGTGAGCGCGGCGTCACCACCGGCCGCGACCGCCGCTGCGGCTGGTTCGACGCGGTCATCGCCCGCTACGCGACCCGCGTCAACGGCCTCACCGACTTCTTCCTCACCAAGCTGGACGTGCTGACGGGCTGGGAGCAGATCCCGGTCTGCGTGGCGTACGAGATCGACGGCAAGCGCGTCGAGGAGCTCCCGTACAGCCAGACCGACTTCCACCACGCGAAGCCGGTCTACGAGATGCTGCCCGGCTGGTCCGAGGACATCACCAAGGCCAAGACCTTCGCCGACCTGCCGAAGAACGCGCAGGACTACGTGAAGGCGCTGGAGGAGATGTCGGGCGCGCCGATCTCCGCGATCGGCGTCGGTCCGGGCCGCACGGAGACGATCGAGATCAACCCGTTCCTGTGATCCCCCGCGAGGCGGCCGGCCCGACGACCGGTGCCGGCCGCCTCTCGCGTCCGCCCCTACCTCGTCGCGCACGAGCAGCACTTGCGCCGCCGGGCGCCGGCGCTCGCCCTCGACGGGATCGACATCGGGCCCGGGGTGATCCACGGTCACCGGGTGGGCCTTCCCGCCGCGGCCCCGCTGGGGGTGGCGGCCTGATGAGCGCACCCCGGATGCAGGTCAGCCGCGTACCCAGCAAGCCCGTACGGCGGGAGGAGGACGGCACGCTCACCATCGACCTCTGGCTGCGCAGGGACGGCGCGTTCGAGACGGACCTCGCGCTGCGCCTCACCTCCGCCGAGGCGGAGATCCTGCACGCGCAGCTCTGCTACGCACTGGACGACGAGACCGCCGCCCTCATCACCCCGGAGTCGAAGCGCCCCGACTGCCGCAAGGGCGTCCTCGCGACACGGCGTAACTGACCCGCTCGGAGACAGGAACCCGTGCCTCGTGACCGCGTCTCGGGGCACGGGTCCGAGCGGGCTGGAAGCTCTCCCGTTCGAGTGACAGCCCCTCGAACCGCGCGATCTCCGACCCCTGCGCCGCTTGTGTGGGTACAAAGGCGGCGGCAGCGCGTGCCGAGGAGGCGCCATGAGCAGCGGCTACCACACCACCTGGATCGTCCCGCCCGAGCGCCGGGAGGACCCCGCGTACCGGGCCGCCGGGTGGCGCATGGATTTCGCTCTCGCCGTCCATGAAAGGCGCTCGGCACTCGGGCTGAGCAGCGCGGAACTCGCCGACCGGACCGGTATGTCCGTAGAGAGAATCGAGCGCATCGAAGAGAGCAGTGTCGACCCGACCCTCGAACTGATCGAAAGCCTGGCCGAGGCACTGCAGTAAGGGAGATGGGCATCCAGCCAGTTGCGCTGCCCTCCCCTGCCCCGCGACACCAGTGCGGGGCAGGGCAGTTCGTGTCCGATCCCGCGCCGCTATCGCTTTTCGGCGTTGATCTGCCAGGCGACCATGCCCGAGGCCTTCGGAGCGCCCTCGATGGAGATGTCCAGTTCCGCCGGGGCCTGGGCGATCCGATAAGAGGCCGCCTGCGCGTCACAGTCCTGGACCTGGGCCTTCCCGCTGTTCACGGTGACCTGCACGGTGCCGGTGCCGGCGCAGGCCACCACGATCTCGTACAGCTTGCCCGCGGTGAGCACCGAGCGGTTGTGTACGCCCTCGTCCACCGAAGCCACGCCTGACTCGACGAAGGCGGGATCATCGATGTCCACCGCCGAGACGGCGCTGCGGGCGCGACTGGTCAGAGCGTCGTCCGTCTCACCGGCCGGCGGCCGCGTCGATGCCGACGGCTTGCTGGTGGCGGGCGCCGGCGTCGGACCGTCGGTCCCGCCGGAGCAGGCGACGGCCGAGGCGGCCAGCATCACGGAGAGCAGCGCTGCGGCGCAAGGGCGGCTCATGAGCTGGTTTCCCAGTATTTCCAGCCGAGCTCATCCTTGTCCGGAAGCAAGAAGGTGCTGGAGCGGAGCAGCTTCTTTCCGCAACGGTCGGCGCTTGTCTCGTACTTCTTCCACTTCACCTTGCGGCCCCAGGAACCGTACTTGACGTGCCCGTACTTGTTCCTGCTGATGTTACGCCGGTACTCATGGCCGACAGTGATGCCGACCTCCACGCCGAGGGTGGCGTCGACCTTGGCCTTGGCCGTGGCGACGACTCCGCTCAGTTCGGCCTCGAAGCCGGCCGTGACCTCGGCCTTGAGCTTTCCCGAGGTCTCGACCTTGACGACCATCGTGCCGCCCGGGCCATCCTTGAAGGACGTACCGGGCCACTTCATGTGGATCTCAGGCGCGGAGACGATCTCGTACCACTTGCGGTACGGGTTGTCGCACCGCAGCGGGCCGACCTGTCCCATGCCGGGCTCCCCGTTCACCTCCGGAAGCTCGGAGAGGGTATCGGCAGCCGCGTCGTACGTTATGCCTGGGTCGTAGACGAAGTCAGTCGCGGAGCCGGTGGCGGCGGGCTCCGCTTCGGGCTCCGGTGTCGCGGCCACCGCCGTCGGGGCGAAGGTCGTCATGGTCACGGCCAGGATGGGCACAGCCATCCACCTGCCGGTTCTGCTACGCATAGTTCCCTCTGCATTGCGCCTTGTGGTCAAAGGCGGGTCGGAGTGACCCTAGGGACCCGGGGGGCCGCAACACAATGTGAACCTCCCTGTTCAGAGCAGAACTTGAGCATTCGTGATCACACGACGCGCCATTGCCCGACCACGTTCCGCAGGCTCCCCGGGCGGTCAGCGGCGGGTGCAGAGTTCCATGCCCTCCGGGTGGTAGCAGGGCAGGTGGCCGTGGGCGGTCATGATGTCCTGGCCGGCGCCCCTGATCATGTAGTTGAGGAACGAGGCGCGGATCGAGCCGGCCGCCGGGCGGCCGCGGGTGTAGGCGTACTCGACCTCCGTGAACGGGTAGGCGCCGGGGCCGCCGCCCTCGGCGAGGCTCTGGACGGAGGGGGCCGCACCGTTCAGGCGCACGGTGTGCAGGCCTTCGCGGCCCGAGGTCGCGCGCAGTTCGCTGTAGCCGATGGCGCCCCGCACCCGGGCCACCGTCCGCAGCACCTGGGCGGTGCTGTTCAGTTCGCAGCGGATGACGCGGGCGCTCGGGTCGTCCTTGCGCAGGCAGTCCCGTGAGGAGAAGGCGGGCTCGCCGCGCCCGGCGAGCACCTGCCGCCGGAAGGTGTCCCGGGTGCCCGAGTTGGCGTCCCTGCTGACCAGGCGGATGTCCAGGTCCGGACCGCCGACCTCGTTCCAGTTGGTGATCTCACCCCGGTAGATGCGCCGTAACTGCTCCGTCGTCAGGTCCTTCACGGGCACGTACTCGTTGACCACCACTGCGAAGACGGAGACCGCGACCCGTTCCTCGACCAGCTTCGGGTAGCCGTCGGGTTTGCGGCCGTCGGAGACCGCGACGAGGGCGGGGGCGGGGGAGCCCTTGCCGTCGTCGAGGTCCCTTATGCCGTTGTCGCTGCCGTGCGCGTCCACCGTGATCCGCGATCCGGGGCAGTCCGACTCGTACTCCTCGGCCAGTTCCTCCGCGACGGCCGCAAAGGCCGTCGAGCCGATGACCGTGAGCTCGCCGGACGCGCAGCCGATCGGCGGCGGCAGCTCCTCGCGGACCACGACGAAGCCGGCGAGCAGGATGACCACGGAGGTGAGGGCGGCGGTGAGGTACCGGGCAGGTCTGCTGAACAGCGGCGGCTTCTCGTCCACGGACATGCTGCGGTTGGGGACCACGACACCGTCCTGGAGACCGCCGGTCACGGTGACGGCCGCGCCGACCGGGCCCCCGGTGAGCAGGACCAGCAGTTTGTAGTGCTGGTCCGGGTTGAGGGGCACGCGGGGCAGTTGGATCCGGTTGCCCGCGTGCTGGAGGCCCGCGGAGCCGTCCGGGGTGAAGTGCTCCATCAGGTGCTGCGCGTCGGGCTGGGTGACGGCGACCCCGCGCACGGTGCGGCCGCTGAAGGTGACGGTCAGCCCGTGGTCCGGGTCGGGGCTGGTGTAGTCGGAGTTGCGGATGGACTCGGCGCCGTCGTTCTCCACCCGCAGCAGGACGAGCGTGGCGTCCGACATGTCCGCCAGTTCGTCGAAGAGGCCGAGCCGCACGTTGGTCCGGTCCTGGCCGTCGCGGTTGTCGCTGCCGATGGGGGTGTCCATCTGGACGCGGTAGCCGATGCGTTTGCGCGGGGCGCGCGGCCGGTACCAGATGGTGGCGGCCGTGGCCGCCAGGCCCAGCAGCGAGGAGAACACGGCCACGACGATGTCGGCGTTCACCCAGTCCATTCGAATCGGCCCCCGTAGCTTCGTCCGCATGGAAGGGCGGCCAAGGTACGGAGCGGGGGCGTACGCGCGGCGTACGGGTGTCGTACGAGGGCGGTACGGCAGGCGTACTTCACCGGTACCGAATCGGTGCGAGAACCAGTACCGGTCGGTAACCCGCACGGAGATTTAACCTACGGCACCTTGTCCGGCATGTCTCTACGCGCGTAACTTGAGCCCGACCGGCGTGTGAGGCCATTCAGGAGGCCACCGCGCCGGGCCAACTGCACACCACACACCGCAGCTTCGGACTTCAGCACCGGACTCAGTACCGGATTTCAGGCTCCGGTCCAGGTCGAGGAGAGACACACGTGCCCGCATCCGGCAGATCACGCCGCCGCAGCCGAATAGCCGCGACTGCCCTCATATCGACGTCAGTTGCCGCCTCGGTCGTGCTGACCGGGATCGCGATCCCCGCCGCGTACGCCGCGCCGTCCACGAGCGCCGTCATCGCGGAGGTGTACGGCGGCGGGGGCAACTCCGGCGCCACACTGACCCATGACTTCATCGAGTTGGCCAACGCCTCGGGCTCCGCGTACGACCTGTCCGGCTACAGCGTCCAGTACCTGCCCGGCTCCCCCTCCGCCTCGTCCAAGTGGCAGGCGACGGCGCTGACCGGCGCGATCGCCCCCGGCGGCCGCTACCTCGTCCAGGAGGCCGCGGGCACCGGCGGCACCACAGCCCTCCCGGCCCCGGACGCGAGCGGGTCCATCGCCATGGGCGGTGGCTCGGGCACGGTCGCCCTGGTCTCCGGCACCACCCCGCTGACCTGCCTGACCGCCGCCGACTGCGCCGCGGACAGCCGGATCGTCGACCTCGTCGGCTACGGCAGCGCCGTGGTGCGCGAGGGCAGCGGCCCCGCCGCCGGCACCGGCAACACGGCCTCGGCGTCCCGCGCCGCCTCCCTCGCGGACACCGACGACAACGCCGCCGACTTCACGGCGGGCGAGCCGAGCCCGGTCAACTCCGGCACCGCCCAGGAGCCCGAGCCGGAACCGACGGAGCCCGGACCCGACCGCATCCACGACATCCAGGGAACCACCCGCGTCTCCCCGCTCAAGGGCGCGACCGTCACCCGCGTCCCCGGCATCGTCACCGGTGTGCGCACCAGCGGCTCCAAGGGCTTCTGGATCCAGGACCCGCAGGCCGACGGCGACGCGGCCACCAGCGAGGGCCTGTTCGTCTACACCGGCTCGGCCGTCCCCACCGTCAAGGCCGGCGACTCCGTCCTGGTCAGCGGCAAGGTCGCGGAGTACTACCCGGGCACCGGCAGCCAGTCGATCACCCAGATCAGCGGCCCGACCACCACGGTGCTCTCCAGCGGCAACGCGCTGCCCGAGGCCGTCGTCCTGGACGCGGACTCCGTGCCGGACGCCTACGTCCCGACCGCGGACGGCGGCAGCATCGAGGCGCTCACCCTCGAACCCGCCACGTACGCCCTGGACTTCTACGAGTCCCTGGAAGGCGTCCGCGTCGAGGTGGGCGACACCCGCGTCGTCGGCCGCTCGACCGAGTACAACGAGCTGTGGGTGACCACCGACCCGGACGAGAACCCGACCGCGCGCGGCGGCACCATCTACTCCTCGTACGACACCCCGAACCCGCACCGGGTCAAGATCGAGTCGCTCGACTCCGCCGCCTTCCCGAAGGCCAACGTCGGCGACGAGCTCTCCGGCACCACCGCGGGCCCGCTCGACTACGACTCCTACGGCGGTTACACGCTCATGGCGTCGGCCCTCGGCACGGTCGTCGACAACGGCCTGGAGCGAGAGGTCACCCGCAAGCAGCGCAAGCGGGAGCTCGCCATCGCCACGTACAACGTGGAGAACCTGGACGCGCTCGACGCGCAGGAGAAGTTCGACCGGCTCGCCGAGGGCGTCGCGGTCAACCTGGCGGGCCCCGACATCGTCATGCTGGAGGAGATCCAGGACGACAACGGCGCCACGAACGACGGGACCGTCACCTCCGAGGCGACGCTGACCCGGTTCACCGACGCCATCGTCGCGGCGGGCGGCCCGCGGTACTCCTGGCGCTACGTCGCCCCCCAGGACGGAGAGGACGGCGGCCAGCCGGGCGGCAACATCCGGGTGGCCTTCCTCTTCAACGAGGACCGCGTCGACTTCGTGGACCGCGGCACGGACGCGACGGCCACCACCGCGACCGAGGTCGTCAAGACGCGCAAGGGCGCGAAGCTCACGTACTCGCCCGGGCGCATCAACCCGACCAGCGCCGCCTGGGAGGACAGCCGCAAGCCGCTCGTCGGCGAGTTCACCTTCCGCGGCGAGAGCGTCTTCGTCATCGGCAACCACTTCGCGTCCAAGGGCGGCGACCAGCCGCTGCACGGCCGCTTCCAGGAGCCGACGCGCGGCTCCGAGACCCAGCGGCACCTCCAGGCCGCCGAGGTCAACGCCTTCGTGAAGTCGCTGCTGGCCGCCGACCGCAAGGCCCAGGCGGTCGTGCTCGGTGACCTCAACGACTTCGAGTTCTCGCAGACGATGGACATCCTGACCAGCGGTGACACTGCGACGGCCGACGTGCTGACGCCGCTCATCACCAAGCTCCCCGCGGCCGAGCGCTACAGCTACGTCTACGACGGCAACTCGCAGACGCTGGACCACATCCTGACCAGCCCGGCCGTCCGGCGCGCGCAGCTGGACGTGGTGCACATCAACGCCGAGTTCGCGGACCAGGCGAGCGACCACGACCCGCAGATCGTCCGCTACGACGTGAAGCAGTGCCACTGACCCGATGAGCCGGGCGGCCGGGGGACGGGACGGTTCCGACCCGCCCCCGGCCCGCACGGCGACCGGCACGGGTCGGTACGGACCGGCATGGACCGGCATCGACCGGCATGGACCGGCATGGACCGGCTGACGGGCCTCGGAAGAGGCCGTCAGCCGGTCTTCGTGTACATGAGCGGAGTGCCCCCGCTCCCGACGAGTTCCCGCACGAGGGTGGAGGCGTTCGGCATGTCGAGCACGCTCCGCTCCCCGGGCCGGCAACTGGCCGGATCGCCGGAGACCAGCCGCGAGGGGCCCAGCTCCAGGGGCGGCCCGCCGGCGGTGAGCCCCGCCGACCAGGTGCAGTCGTACGTCGGACCGGCGCCGGCCAGGGTCATGACGGTCTCGCCCGTGCTCCCCTGACGGATCGTCATGGTGCGGGTGTGGGTGCCGTCCTGTCCGCTGAAGCTGGAGGTCCACGTCCCCAGGTACGCCTCGGGGACCTCTCCGGTGTCCGCGTCCGCGCCGGGCGACGGGGAGACGGGGGCGGTGTCCCCGTCCCCCGGCGAGGGACCGGCGGAGGCGTCCGCGTTCCCGGAGCCGCCCGGCGTGCCGGGTGAGCCGGACGTCCCCGCGGTGGGCTGCTTCGACCGGTCCGCGCCCGCGTGTCCGTGGCCGCCCTTCATGACGGCGTACACCGTGCCGCCCGCGCCGACCGCAACGGCCAGCGCGACGGCGACGAGGAGCGCGGTGCCCGCACCACGTCGCCCCGGCCGGGGCGGCTGGTGAGGCTGGGGCTGTGCCGGTTGCGGGTGACCGGGCGGCATCGGCGGGCCGTACCCCTGAGCCGGTCCGTACCCCTGGGGCCCGTGCGGGTGGGTGGGGCCGTAGGCC
>NZ_JAAAXQ010000228.1 GCF_009916105.1 Streptomyces sp. GC420
GGCCAGGTCCTTCCTGCCCCTCGGCGTCGCCGCCTGGCTGGTGCTCGAGATCTGGCTGCTGACGGTCGTCGCGGACTCGGTGGGCGGCTTCGGCGTCTTCCTGATCCTCCTCACCGGCGCGGTCCTCGGCGCCGTGGTCATCAAGCGCGCCGGCCGCCGGGCCTTCCAGGCACTGCAGGACACACTGCGCCAGGCACAGCGGCAGGAGCCGCAGAGTCTCGGTGCGGAACGCCGGCGCGGCGGCAACGGGCTGACGATGGTCGGCGGCCTGCTGCTGATGACGCCGGGGCTCATATCCGATCTGGCGGGACTGCTGCTGATCTTCCCGCCGACGAAAGCGCTGTTCTCGGCGTACGCGGAGCGCTCCCTGGAGCGCCGGATGAACCGGATGCCCGCGGGCGGGCTGGGCGGCGCCTTCCAGCAGGCCCGCATCCACCGCCCGGACGGCAAGATCGTCCAGGGCGAGGTCATCCACCACGACGACGCGCCCCCGGCCTCCCCCCGCGACGACGCGGGGCGCCCTCCGCTGGACCGCTGAGCCGCCGGCCCGCGACCGCACCGCCACGCCCGCGACCGCACTGCCGCGCAGCCCGACCCGCGCCCGCGCACGCCGCCGCGTCCGGTACTACCCGCGCCGATGCGCGGTGCGGTCGCGGGGGCTGCCGTCACCCACGGGTACGGGGTCGTGACGCCGGCCGGGGGCCAGGACCACGTGACGCCGGCCGGGGGCCAGGACCACGGGGTAACCGGTGCGGCGGCTGTGGGAGCACGGCAAGGCGGCGCGCATGCCAGGAGCCGCGGTCTGCGGCACACCTCTTGGGATGTGCCGCAGACCGCGGCTCCTGTCGGTCTGGCTGACCGCGGCGGCCGGAGACCCGGCGTCACGGCCTCACGGCAGTTACGCGGACTTGCGGTCGCGCGGGTGCACCGCGATGTTCATCGCACCGGAGCGCAGGACCGCCAGCCTCTCGGCCAGCACTTCCTCGAGCTCCTCGCGGGTACGCCGCTCCATGAGCATGTCCCAGTGCGTGCGGGCGGGCTTCGCCTTCTTCTCCTCGGGGCCTTCGCCGTTCACCAGGAGTGCCTGGCTGCCGCAGACCTTGCACTCCCACTCCGGCGGGATCTCCGCCTCCACCGAGAAGGGCATCTCAAAACGATGTCCCTTCTCACATGCGTACTCCACCGCCTGGCGCGGGGCCAGGTCGATGCCGCGGTCGGTCTCGTAGCTGGTCACCACGAGTCGCGTGCCGCGAAGAGCTCGCTCACTCATGCTTCGTGCCTCCCGGGCTTGTCGCCCACAGGACAGGTGTCGCTGTCGTCGTCATCCGGTCAACGTCCGGTCGGCGGTGAAGATTCCCGTTCCGGGTCATTGCGTCGCCCGTCGTGCCGCCCCTTGTTGTACCCACCAATGCCCGGTTTGTCACATCTGTTGGGAGATGTCACCCAGGGTCGAACCGACCTTGGCGTGCAGTAACGGTCCGCCTGGCAGGCCAAAGGCGTACACTACCGGCCTTCGACTTCAACGTCTAAATCCGGACGTGAAACGCGGCTCGAGTGCCGCGCATCTCACACCCAGGCACCCCGCTCGACCAGTACCTCGCGCAGGGTGTCCAGCCGGTCGGTCATGATTCCGTCCACCCCGAGGTCCAGCAGCGCCCGCATCCGGTCAGCGTCGTTCACGGTCCAGACGTGGACGTGCAGTCCCCGGGCGTGGGCGGCGCGTACGAACGCCCGGTTCACGACACGTACCCCGCCGTGGCTCTCCGGAACCTGCGCGCACACCGCGCTGTCGCGCAGCGCCGCCGGTATGCCGTACGACCTCAGCCGCAGCCCCAGGACGCCGCGGGTGCCGAACGAGGTCGCCAGCCCCGGTCCGGCCAGGCTCCGGGCGCGGGCCACCCGGCCCTCGTTGAAGGAACCGACGCAGACGCGGTCCCACGCCCTGGTCCTGCGCAGCAGGGTGATCAGCGGTTCCAGTGCGGGCTCCGCCTTGATGTCCACGTTCCACCGCGCCTTCGGGAAGGCCTCGAGGAGGTCCTCGAAGAGCGGCAGCGGCTCCCGGCCGCCCACCCGTGCCCGGCGTACCGCGCTCCACGGCAGCGCGGCGATCGTGCCGCGCGAGTCCGTCAGCCGGTCCAGGGTCGCGTCGTGGAACGCGACGAGCCGCCCGTCCGACGTGGCGTGGACGTCCGTCTCCAGGTAGCGGTAGCCGGCTTCGACGGCCCGGGTGAAGGCGAGTTCGGTGTTCTCCAGGCCGTCCGCCGCCCCGCCCCGGTGGGCGAAGGCCAGAGGGGCCGGATGGTCGAGGTAGGGGTGGCGCGGGGGAGCCGCTGGACTGGTCACTGAGGCAGTATCGCGCGTTCCGGTTGCGACGCCGCAACGCGGACGGGGCCTTCTCCCGACGCGGGTATGGAGAAGAAGCGCAGGAAGAACTGGGCGAGCGGGCCGATCGCCAGGGCGTACACGACCGTGCCCGCCCCCGCGGTGCCGCCCAGCAGGACGCCCGTGCCCAGGACGGTCACCTCGATCGTCGTCCGTACCAGGCGGATCGAGCGGCCGGTACGGCGGTGCAGCCCCGTCATCAGCCCGTCGCGGGGGCCGGGGCCGAAGCGGGCGCTGATGTAGAGGCCGGTGGCCGCACCGTTCAGGACCACCGCGCAGAGCAGCAGGGGAATCTGCGCGGCGAGGCCGTGGACCTGAGGCATGACGAGCAGGGTGCCGTCCAGCGCCAGCCCGAGGACCACCACGTTGGACACCGTGCCGAGCCCCGGGCGCTGCCGCAGCGGCCACCACAGGAGGAGGACGAGCGCCCCGACGATGATCGACAGCATGCCGATGGAGATGCCGGTGCGCTCGGACAGGCCCTGGTGGAACACGTCCCACGGGTCCAGGCCCAGCCCGGCTCGCAGCATCAGCGCGCAGCTCGCGCCGTACAGCACGAGGCCCGCGTAGAGCTGGACGACACGTCGGAAGAGATACGGCGACCGCGGCACTGATTGCCCCCCCCGGTTGGTGATGGTGGACCGACTCGTGCCACCCTGTGGCCTGTAGAGAATGGGTAACCATGGCCAATTCGGGGAAGGTGGACTGGTTTCCATGGCGCAGTGGACTTCAGCGGTGGGAGCGACGCAGCTCGCCCGGCTGCTCGCTTCGCAGCAGGACCGGGCCGACGGCGGGGCCGGGTCCGGACGGCGGCTGCCCGCCTACCGCGCGCTGGCCGACGGCATCCGGCTGCTGGTGCTCGAGGGCCGGGTGCCGGTCGCCGCGCGCCTGCCCGCCGAGAGGGAGCTCGCCCTCGCCTTCAAGGTCAGCCGCACGACGGTGGCCGCCGCCTACGAGGCACTGCGCGGCGAGGGCTTCCTGGAGTCCCGGCGCGGCGCGGGCAGCTGGACCGCCGTGCCGGCCGGGAGCCCGCTGCCCTCACGGGGCCTGGAACCCCTGCCGCCCGAGGCGCTCGGCTCCGTGATCGACCTGGGCTGCGCCTCCCTGCCCGCTCCCGAGCCCTGGCTGACCCGCGCCGTGCAGGGTGCCCTCGAGGAACTGCCGCCCTACGCGCACACCCACGGCGACTACCCCGCGGGCCTTCCCGCGCTGCGGCAGATGCTCGCCGACCGCTACACCGCCCGCGGTATTCCCACCATGCCCGAGCAGATCATGGTCACCACCGGCGCGATGGGCGCCATCGACGCGATCTGCCATCTCTTCGCGGGGCGCGGCGAGCGCATCGCCGTCGAGTCGCCCTCCTACGCCAACATCCTCCAGCTGATGCGGGAGGGCGGTGCCCGGCTGGTGCCGGTCGCCATGGCCGAGGGGCTCAGCGGCTGGGACCTGCCCGTCTGGCGGCAGGTGCTGCGCGACGCCGCCCCCCGGCTGGCCTACGTCGTCGCCGACTTCCACAATCCGACCGGGGCCCTCGCGGACGAGGACCGGCGCCGGCAGCTCGTGGAGGCGGCGCGCTCGGCGGGCACGGTCCTCGTCGTCGACGAGACGATGACGGAACTCCACCTCGACGCCGACGTGGAGATGCCGCAGCCGGTGTGCGCCTTCGACCCGGCGGGCAGCACGGTCCTCACCGTCGGCTCGGCGAGCAAGGCGTTCTGGGCCGGGATGCGCATCGGCTGGGTCCGGGCGGCGCCGGACGTGATCCGCAGCCTGGTCGTGGCCCGTGCGTACGCCGATCTCGGGACCCCGGTGCTCGAACAGCTCGCCATCAACTGGCTGATGTCCACCGGCGGGTGGGAGGAGGCGGTCGCGCTGCGCAGGGCGCAGGCGCGGGAGAACAGGGACGCCCTGGCCGCGGCGGTCCGCAGGGAGCTGCCCGACTGGGAGTTCGAGGTTCCCCGCGGCGGGCTGACCCTCTGGGCGCGTGCGGGCGGGCTCTCGGGCTCGCGCCTCGCGGAGATGGGAGAGCGGGTCGGCGTCCGGGTGCCCTCGGGCCCGCGCTTCGGTGTCGGCGGGGCCTTCGAGGGATTCGTCCGGCTGCCGTTCACGGTCGGAGGTCCCGTCGCGGACGAGGCCGCGTCCCGGCTCGCGGCCGCCGCCCGCCTCGTCCGTACGGGGACCACGACGGGCGCGGAACCTCCGAGGACGTTCGTCGCCTGACGGGCGCCGCCGAGGTGCGGGCGGCGCCCGCCGGGGTGGCGCCCGCCCGGTTCCCCGCACGCGACGACGGTCCGGTCAGCTCTCGGCGACCGCGGTCCGCTTCGCCGGTGTGCCGGCGGTGTCCGTCGCCTCGGTGGAGTCCGTCGTGCCGAAGGCGGTCGTGGCCACCGCGGGCTTCTTCCCCGGCCGAGGGGCGCCGCAGCCCTCCGGGTGCTCCGTGGCGCCGGGGGCCTGGACGCGGACGGTTCCGGGAGACTTCGCGGCCTCCGGGGGCTTCGCCGCGGGCGCGGTGGCGGGCACGGCGGCCGTGACCGGGGCGAGGGGGCCCCGGGCTGTGTTGTCGGCGGTCTCGGCCGCGGTCCCGGCGGCGGCCTCGGCGCCGGCCGTGCAGCGCTCCGGCAGCAGGGCGAGCACCGCCCGGCGGTGGGCGTCGGGAGCCGACTCGTCGTACGGGTCCGGAGTGGCCGGGACCTGGAGGCGGTGCGTGGCACCCGAGGCGAAGCGGGCGTAGCCGCGGCCCGGCGGCATGTCCGGCGTGGGCGTCGTGTGCGGCGGGGCGCCGAGGACCGCCTCGATCCGGTCGGAGGAGGCGGGGCCCAGGACGACGCGGGCGCGGGTGTGGGACCGTACGGACTCCGGCAGGGACTCCACCGCGTCGAGATGTTCGGCGACGACGACCGTGACCCCCGCCGCGCGCCCGTGCCGCAGCGGCACGGTCAGCAGGGCGCAGGGATCGGGGCGGCGCCCAGCGGCGGCGAGGTGGGCCAGCGCGTTCGGGAGGTCGAAGAGGATCCACAGCGGACGGCGCACGTCCTCGGGGACGGGATGCCCGGCCTGCCGGGCCTGGTTCGCGGCGATGAGACGCCGCTCCGTCTCGTGGGAGGCCCATTCCAGCGTGGCCAGCGTCCCCGAGAGCCCGCTCTCCACGGCGAGGACACCGGCGCGCCCGGCCAGGCAGGCGTACTCCCCGGTGCCGTTGCCGTCGATCACGAGGACGTCGCCGTGCTGCAGCGCCTGGAGGGCGATGGAGCGCAGCAGCGTCGTCGTGCCGCTGCCGGGCTGTCCCGCGGCCAGGAGGTGGGGCTCGGTGGAGCGGACCCCGGTGCGCCAGACGACGGGCGGGACGTCGCGGGTCCGGTCGCCGTCGAGGACCGGCACCGTTCGCTGCACCCCGCTCGGGTCGGTGAAGCCGAGCACGGTCTCACCGGGCGCGATCACGAAGCGCTGGGCGGCGATGGTGGCGCACAGCGCGGGCAGGACGCTCATGACCAGCTCGTTCTCCTCCTCGGACCAGTCGAAGAGGTATTCGCGGCCACGGCCGGACTTGGCGCGCAGCAACTGCTCGACGCGGGCCCGGGACTCGGCCTCGCCGTCGGTGAAGTACGCGGGATAGCGCAGGCGCAGCAACGTGGGACGACCGTCGTCGTCGAATTCGTACGCCTGGAAGGCCCGGCTCCACTCGCCGTCGTGGGCGTAGAGCGGGGCGGGATCCTCGGGCACCGAGAAGTACGGCACCAGCGCCTCGTACACCGCCTGGAGGCGCGCCGTCTCGGCGTCGGTCGGGCCGGTCCGCACCGGGGTGCGGTCCCGGCCCGACCACGCGGCGGCTCCCATCACCGCGATCAGGACCAGCAGCGGTCCGTAAGGAATGAGGGCGACGGCGAAGAGGCATGCCGCCAGGAGGAAGAGCGCGGAGCCGCGCCGCTCCTTGGGAGTGGCGATCCACTTCTGCCGTCCCAGGGCGGCCAGCCGGCGCAGCCCGCGGCTGATCGTGATCAGCGGATGGAGCACATCCGTGGCGCTGTCGGCGGCCGTGCGCGCGAACTGCCGGCTGCGGGCGATCTGCGCGCTGCCGCTGCTCAGGATGCGGGGGAGTGGTCGCCGGGCCACAGAGGTCTCCTGTTGTGCTCGTTGTCCGTCGGCTGGGCGCCGGCCGTCAGAACTTGAGTCCGCCCAGCAGATGGGCGAGGCTCGCCCCGCCCGCTTCGATGCTGGGGCCGATCGCCGTACTCGACAGGTAGAAGCCGAAGAGGGCGCAGATGCACGCGTGCGAAGCCTTCAGGCCGTCCTTGCGGAAGAACACGAAGACGACGACTCCGAGCAGCACCACACCTGAGACTGACAGGATCATGGGGTTCTCCTGAGTGAGGGGGACAGTCACCATGAGTTCTTCCAGGGTTACAGGAAGTATCAATCGATAAAAGGTGCGAATGGGTGAATTCTGCGCGATTTCACCGATCCGGCGGAGTGGTGATCTTTGCCCCGCCGGCCGGGCCGTTCCCCGGTGGCGCGAAGTAACCTGACCGTTCACCCGTGACAGGTCGCAGGCGGCGGTCACCCGCGGCACAGCAGCAGTGAAAGGCGGTCCGGCCGATGAGTGCTCCCGATCCCGAAGTGGTGGAACTCGCCACCAAGATCTTCGACCTGGCGCGGCAGGGCGACGCCCAGACCCTCGCCGCCTACGTCGACGCCGGAGTCCCGGTGAACCTCACCAACGACAAGGGCGACACCCTGGTGATGCTCGCCGCCTACCACGGTCACACGGAGGCCGTTCGGGCCCTGCTGGCCCGCGGCGCGGACGCCAACCGCGCCAACGACCGGGGCCAGACCCCGCTGGCCGGGGCCGTCTTCAAGGGCGAGGACGGCGTGGTCCGCGAGTTGCTCGCGGGCGGGGCCGATCCCTCGGCCGGCACTCCCTCCGCGCTGGACACCGCGCGCATGTTCGAGAAGAACGAGCTGGTAGAGCTGTTCGAAGCCCGATGACCCTACGGTGAAGGCCAGTTGAACCACCGAGTGAGGGGGCGGCCGTAAATCTGGTCGCGGTGGGGAAAACCCTGGGTCATCATGACGACGGATTCACGTACGACCGGGGCGGGCAGGAGTTGCCGGACCGGACAGCGCGTGGAACGGCCCGCCCGGGCCCCTTCAGAGAGGCGACAGACATGGTCTTCATCGAGCGGCAGGCGAAGCACCGCCGAACATGCAGGTCAGCATCCAAGTAAGGCATGATTCCGGCTTGCGATGACGGCTTGATGTGAGGCCCCTCCCCATGTTCGATCCAGATATAGCGCCCAGCGGCACCCTGCTCGGCCTCCTGCAGCGAGGCCGCGGCGACGGGACCCTGCACGCCCTCGCCGCCCCGCGTGCCGAAGCCCTCGATGCCCTCGACCAGTGCGTGCTGCGCGACCCCAGGCGCGACTGGCAGGTGGAGAACCGCTCCCTCTACTACGCGCGCCTGTATCTCGACCTCGCCGGCGGACTCGACGGCATCGAGCGCCACCTCTTCGGCCCCGAGGACCTCCTCGACACCGAGGAGTCACGCACCGGGCTCGCCCTCGCCGTCCTCGGCCACCTCGCCTCCTACGGGCGCCGCGACGCACTGGAACTGCTCCGCCGGTACGCCAGGACCGGCTCCAACTGGGCCTGGGCCCTGGACGAGCTGGCCCTGCGCGACGACGACGCCGGGCTGCGCGCCCTCGGCTCCGCCGTCCTCGCGAGATTCCCCGAGACACCCGAGGGCGACGCCGAACTGGCCGCCACGGTGCGGGACGCCTTCGAGCCCAGGCCCTGGCGGCTGTGGGCCGAGGACGCGGGCGCCCCCCTGCGCGCCGCCCGGGTCAGAGCCGCCCAGGAGGCCGGCTCCTTCGACCGGTGGCAGCGGCAGATGCGGCCCACCGGGCCACGGCCGGGCTGGAGCGTCGAGGCCGTGTTCGAATGGGCGCAGCAGGGTCTCGAGCGCGGGACCGAACTGCACACCCCCGCCGCCCGCTGCCTCACCGCGGTCGCCGGGCCCGAGGACCGGCCGCTGATCATCGCGGCGGCCAGGGGCGAACTCTCCGAGGGCGCCCGCTGCACGGCCCTGCGCTACCTCGCCGAGTCCCAGGACCCCGAGGTACTCGACCTCGTCGAGGCCGCCGTGCACAGCCCGTCCCGTACGGTCGTCGAAGCCGCCGTCTCCGCCTTCGAGCGCATGCGCAGCGTGGCCGCCGTCGAACGGGCCCGCCGCTGGGCCGGCCGGCCCGACGCGCTCGGCGCCTCCGCCGCCGGAGTGCTCGCCTGCCGCGGCGGCGTCCAGGACACCCCACTGGTGCTGGGCGTCCTGCGCGGCACCGTACGGTCGGAGGGGCCCGACGCCCCCGCCCTGTGGACCCTCGTCGACGGCGCGGGACGGCTCGGCATCGCCTGCGCCGCACCCGTGCTGCGCCACGTCTACCGCGAGACCGCCTCCTCGCACCTGCGCGGGCGCGCGGCCCGCGCACTCGCCGCCACCGACCCCACCTTCGCCACCGGCTTCGCCGTCGAATGCCTCTGGGACTGCGAGGAGAGCACCAGGGAGCTCGCCGCCCGGCACGCGGAGACCGGCGACACCCGGGTCGTGGAGAGACTGCGCAGGCTCGCCGCGGACCCGGCCGAGGAGGACGAGGTCCAGACGGCCGTGCGCAGCCGGATCGGAACGGACCCGACCGCCATGTGAACCCCGACCGGCCGATTTCGACCGCCGTGCGAATCCCCGCGGACCGGACCGCGGCGGAACCGCTCATGGGACGTTCCGCCCGCGGAAGGATCCACCTCGAAGGGGTCACGCCAGGTACGAGGACAACACGCGCATGCGCGTCGTCGTCACCGAATCCTTTCCCGCCCGACGCCGACGGCGTGACCCACCGCGCCCACCAGACCGCCCGGCACCTCGCCGGGCGCGGTCACGACCCCCTCGACGTCGCTCCCGCGGTCACGGGCGCCGGCACCTCCGCCCTCTCCGGCGCGCACGCCGAACGCGCCACCGCCGCCGCCCTCGGATCCCTCGCTGCGGCGGCCAGAATGGGAAGATGACGACCGGAGCCGGACGCTGGGAATTCTGGATCGACCGGGGCGGCACGTTCACCGACGTCGTGGGCAGAGACCCCGACGGGACGATCCGCAGCCGCAAACTGCTCTCGCACCATCCCGAGCGCTACCGCGACGCCGCCGTCGCCGGTATCCGCCTGATGCTGGGTATCGGACCCGACGACCCCGTACCCGCCGAGAAGGTGGCCGTCGTCAAGATGGGCACCACCGTCGCCACCAACGCACTCCTGGAACGCAAGGGCGAACCGACCGTCCTCGTGGTCACCAGGGGTTTCCGGGACGCCCTGCGCATCGCCTACCAGAACCGGCCCCGGCTCTTCGACCGGCACATCGTCCTGCCCGAGGCGCTCTACGACCGGGTGATCGAAGTGCCGGGCCGGTACGACGCCCACGGCGCCCTCGTCGAGGACCTCGACCTGGACGCGGCCACCGAGGCGCTTCGCGCCGCCCGCTCCGACGGCCTGCGCAGCGCCGCCGTCGTGCTGCTGCACGGCTACCGCTACGCCGACCACGAGCGCGCCCTCGGCGAGGCGGCCCGCGCCCTCGGCTTCACCCAGGTCAGCTGCTCGCACGAGGTGAGCCCGCTGATGAAACTCGTCCCGCGCGGCGACACCACCGTCGTCGACGCGTACCTCTCGCCCGTACTGCGCCGCTACGTCGACGAGGTGGCCAAGGAACTCCGGGGCATCCGGCTGATGTTCATGCAGTCCAACGGCGGGCTGCGGGAGGCCGGGAACTTCCGCGGCAAGGACGCCGTGCTCTCGGGCCCGGCCGGCGGCGTCGTCGGCATGGCCCGCTCCTCCGGCGAGGCGGGGCACGACCGCGTCATCGGCTTCGACATGGGCGGCACCTCCACCGACGTCTCCCACTACGCGGGCGAGCTGGAGCGGGTCTTCGGCACCGAGGTCGCCGGTGTGCGGATGCGGGCGCCCATGATGAACATCCACACCGTCGCCGCGGGCGGTGGCTCGGTCCTCCACTACGACGGCGCCCGCTACCGGGTCGGGCCCGACTCGGCGGGCGCCGACCCCGGCCCCGCCTGCTACCGGCGCGGCGGACCGCTCACCGTCACCGACGCCAACGTCATGCTCGGCCGCGTCCAGCCCGCCTTCTTCCCCTCCGTCTTCGGCCCGGACGGCGACGAGCCGCTCGACGCGGACGTCGTACGCGAGAAGTTCACCGAACTCGCCGCACGCACCGCCGACCGCCGCGGACCCGAGGAGGTCGCCGCGGGCTTCCTCGACATCGCGGTCCTCAACATGGCCAACGCCGTGAAGAAGATCTCCGTCCAGCGCGGCCACGACGTCACGCGCTACGCGCTCACCAGCTTCGGCGGCGCGGGCGGCCAGCATGCCTGCGCGGTCGCGGACGCCCTCGGCATCGACACCGTGATCGTCCCACCGCTGGCCGGTGTGCTCTCCGCGTACGGCATCGGTGTCGCGGACGCCACCGCCATGCGTGAACAGGCCGTCGAGGCTCCGCTGGAGGAGGCGCCGGTCGGGGAACTGTGCGCCCGGCTCGCGGAGCGGACCCGCGCCGAACTCGTCGACGACGGCGTTCCTGAGGCATCCGTCACCACCCGTGCCCGGGTCCACCTGCGGTACGCCGGCACGGACTCCGCGATCCCGGTGGCTCTCGCCCGCCCGGCCGACATGCGCGAGGAGTTCACGCGGCTGCACCGCGCACGGTACGCGTTCACGATGGACAAGCCGCTCGTCGCCGAGGCCGTCTCGGTGGAGGCCGTCGGAGCCTCGGGCGGGGCGGGGGCACGACTCGAACCGCCGCCGCCCGCCACCGGCGCGTCCCGACCCGCCGCCACGGTACGGATGTTCTGCGACGGCCGCCGGCAGGACGTCCCGCTGTACCGCCGGGGGGACCTGCGCACCGCCGGCACCGTCACCGGGCCGGCGATCATCGCCGAGGCCGATGCCACCACGGTCGTCGACCCCGGCTGGCAGGCCCGGCCCGCGGAGACGGGGCACCTGATGCTGACCAGGGCCACGCCGAGGCCGGACCGGGTCGCCGTCGGCACCACCGTCGACCCCGTCATGCTGGAGGTCTTCAACAGCCTCTTCATGGCGATCGCCGAACAGATGGGCGTGCGCCTGGAGAACACCGCCCACTCCGTCAACATCAAGGAACGGCTGGACTTCTCCTGCGCCCTGTTCGACTCCGAGGGGCAGCTCATCGCCAACGCCCCGCACATCCCCGTGCACCTGGGGTCGATGGGCGAGTCGATCAAGGAAGTGCTGCGGCGCCGGGCCGGCGATCTGCGGCCCGGCGACGTCTACGCGGTCAACGACCCCTATCACGGCGGCACTCACCTGCCGGACGTCACCGTCGTCACGCCCGTCTTCGACGACGAGGGCGGGGAACTGCGGTTCCTCGTCGCCTCGCGCGGGCACCACGCCGAGATCGGCGGCATCACACCCGGCTCCATGCCCGCCTTCAGCCGCACCGTCCAGGAGGAGGGCATTCTCTTCGACAACTGGCTGCTGGTCAGGGACGGCAGGTTCCGCGAGGAGGAGACCCGGGCCCTGCTCACCTCGGGCCCGCACCCCTCCCGCTCGCCCGGAACCAACCTCGCCGACCTGCGCGCCCAGATCGCCGCGAACGAGAAGGGCATCGAGGAACTGCGGCGCATGACGCGCCAGTTCGGCATCGACGTCGTACGCGCCTACATGCGCCACGTCCAGGACAACGCCGAGGAGTCCGTGCGGCGCATCATCGCCGCGCTGAACGACGGTACCTACCGCTACGAGACCGACAGCGGAGCCGTCATCAACGTCACGGTGCGCGTCGACCGCGAGGCGCGCAGCGCGGTCCTCGACTTCGAGGGCACGTCACCGCAGCGCGCGGACAACTCCAACGCCCCCAGCTCGGTGGTCATGGCGGCCGTCCTCTACGTCTTCCGGACCCTGGTCGCCGAGGACATCCCGCTCAACAGCGGCTGCCTCGAACCGCTCCGGGTGCGCATCCCGCCCGGCTCGATGCTGGCGCCCCGGTACCCGGCGGCGACGGTCGCGGGCAATGTGGAGACCTCCCAGGCGGTCACGGGCGCGCTGTACGCGGCCATGGGGATCCAGGCCGAGGGCTCGGGCACGATGAACAACGTCACCTTCGGCAACGAACGCGTCCAGTACTACGAGACGGTGGCGAGCGGGTCCGGGGCCGGCGAGGACTTCGACGGGGCCGACGCCGTGCAGACCCACATGACCAACTCCCGGCTGACCGACCCCGAGGTCCTCGAGTGGCGCTACCCCGTGCGGGTCGAGGAGTTCTCCGTACGGGAAGGCAGCGGAGGCGCCGGACGCCGGCACGGCGGCGCCGGCGTGACCCGCAGGATCCGGTTCCTGGAACCCATGACCGTCGCGCTGCTCTCCAACCACCGCCGCGTCCCGCCGTACGGCATGGCGGGCGGCGCGCCGGGTGCCCTCGGCCGCAACACCGTCGAGCGGGCCGACGGCACGCTGACCGAACTGGCCGGCTGCGACACCACCGAGGTCGGCCCGGGGGACGTCCTGGTGGTGCGGACCCCGGGCGGCGGTGGCTACGGCCGGTGAGCCGGACGCCGGCCCGGGTCCCGGCGGACCCCGGGGGAGGGGCGGGGCAGGAAGCGGACCGGGGTCCCGGGGACGGCCTCCGCCGGGGCGGCGCTCGCCGGGTGCCGTACTCGAGCGTGGCGATGGTCACGCTCGCCTACCCCCGCGCGGCGTTCCCCGGCGGGCTCTCCGGCCGCGGCTACGCCGGGTACCGGGTGCCCGCGGTGGAGGGGAAGGCGGTCAAGGA
>NZ_JAAAXQ010000229.1 GCF_009916105.1 Streptomyces sp. GC420
GGAAAGGGGTGAAGGGGTAGAAGGCCCGGGAGACGATGCTGGCTGCTGAGGCGGGAAGCCGCCAGGAGACGGGCAGGGTGTGGGTGCTGGTGTCGTTGTGGTTCGTCAGGACGGTGACGGCGTTGTTGAGGGGGTCGTGGGGCAGTCCGGTCCACCGGGGGGTGCTGACGATGGAGAACGGGTCGAGTTGGCCGGGGTCGCCGACGAGGAGGGCCCGGTCGAAGAGCTTGGCGATCAGCAGGAGGGCGTCGGAGCGCATCTGGTAGGCCTCGTCGATGATGGCCCACTTCCAGCGGGGGCCGTCTACGTACGCCCATTTCATGGCGGTTGCGATGATCACGTCGCAGGCGAGGACGTCTTTGATGTCCTTGCTGATGATGGTGTCGGTCAGGGCCAGGACTTCTTCGGGTGCCTCGTAGTTGTGCCCGGCGAGGCGTCCCAGGCGCAGCCGGGGCGCTTCTGGGTCGGCGAGGCTGACCAGGAGGTCGTCGACCTGGTGGTTGGTCTGGGCGATGATGATGCACTGTTCGCCGGCGTCGGCAAGGGCACGGGCTGCACGCACGACCAGGGTCGATTTCCCTGCGCCGGGGGGCGAGTCGACGACGAGGGGTCGCGTGGTGGTGCCGGTCAGTGCGGTCAGGACGGCGTTGACCGCTTGGCCGGCCAGTTCCACGGGCGGGATCGGGGGCTGGGTCACGGCTGGGGCTCCTCGGTCTCCTCCAGGACGGCGGCTGGGTGGTTGTGCTGGGGGCCGCCGTGGGTCCAGGGAGTGTTCTCCCGGCTGGGGAACGGTGGCCGGCTGAAGAACTCGGGGGCGAAGGTCAGCTCGAGCAGATCACCGACGGCGGGCACGGAGTCGGTCCTGGGCTTGTTCACGGTGCCGGTGAGCGTCATCACCTCGAGCAGGAGGTCCGTGCCCTGGCCTTGAGGGGTGATGGCACGCACGGCCATGTGCACGCGCGGGTTGTGGGGTCCGGCGAGCAGATGGCCGATGTCCAGGCGTACCGGGTCGGTGGTGTGCAGGGTCAGGCGCGGGCGCAGTTTGGGGCTTCGGGCGCCGGGGACGGTGTGGTGGGCGTCGACCTCGGTGACGGTGCCGGCGACGGCTTCTCCGGTGGTGCGCCGCTCGGCCATGAAGTAGGGGTCCTCCAAAGCGCGGTGGGCGTCGAAGGCTCCTTGGGCCAGTTCCATGCGGGCGAGCCGGCGGGCGGCGGAGACGGGATCGTCCTTGATGGGCTGGGGGCGTCCGTCGGCCGCGAGGTAGGTGGTGTAGGCGGTGAAGCGGTCGCGGTCGGCGGCCCAGCGGCGCTGCGCGTCGTGGGTCTGGGGCAGGTTGCGCAGCAGGCCGAGGGCGTGCCAGGCGTCGTCCCAGGTCGGCTTAAGGTAGTTGTGCAGGAGGGTGTGCAGCCGGTCGGTGAGCCTCATCATCGCGGCGGTGTTGCCTTCTTTGGCGGCGTCGTCGTAGGCCGTCAGCAGAGGGTCGAGCTCGAGACTGTCGAAAGAGGGGTCGGTGGCCGGGCCGGCGGGCCGGTGCAGTTGGCCATCAGGGCCGGGGACTTGGGGGTTTTCGGCATCGAGCGCGGCGCGCAGGCCTGTGGTGCCGGGGGGAGGATCGATCCAGGCCAGGAGGGCGGCAAGATGTTCGTCCTCCAGACGGCTCTGGCCCGTGACCCAGCGGGTGGTCAGCAGATCGGTCAGGGCCAGCAGGAGGGCGGAGCCGGGGTGTTCGGCGTGGTCGGCGAAGAAGGTGAGCCACTGGCCGAGGCGGCCGACGCTGCGGGCCGGGTCGCTGCCTTCGGGCGGCTCGGTGAAACGCAGGGCACGGCCCAGCCGCCCGACGTAGGGAAGCGACCTGCGGTTGGCGACCAGGAGTTGAGGGGCATGGGTGTGACGCTCGCGGCCAGGCTTCTTGCCTTTCGCGGGCAGGTGTTCGGTGTTCTGGAAGCCTTCGATGTAGGCGAGGATGTGGCTGGCCAGTTCTTCCAGGAACTCGGTGGGCCGCCCGTGGGGCGGTGCGACCAGGAGCTGGGGGCGGCCCGGTTCGTTGCCGAACATGACGGCCAGCAAGGTCGCTTCGGTGCCGGAGCGGTTGAGCGGCAGGAAGATCAGTGGCTGCTCGGCAAGGTGGAAGTGGCCGACCATGCTGGCGTCCTGCACCGTTTCGGTCTCGGCTGCCTCAAGGCGCAGCAGTGTGGACAGTCGGCTCATGCGGACTCCCGCAGTTGGGTGCGGACGGCGTGGGCGTGTCGGAGGGCGGCCAGGTCGGCCTGGTCGGCGGCGGGAGTGCGGGTGCCGTCGGCGAGGCGCAGGGCGGTGCCGATGTGGTCGATGCCGCCGAGGTCGTCGCTGATTTCGCTGCCCAGGACGTCGATCGATCCGTCATCGCGGGCTTCGCCTCGGCAGACGTAGGCCAGGTCGCAGAAATGACGGCAGGCGGGGGTGTAGCGGGTGGTGGTGGCCTGCAGTGCGGCGGTGAGTTCTTTGGGGTCGCGGGTGGGCCGCTCGTCCTGATCGAGGACCAGGTCGAACGTGATGCGGGCCGGCAGCGCGTCGAGGAGCGGCTCGACTCGGGTGAGCCGGTTGAGTTGCCGGGTGAGGGCGGCGATCTTCTTGCGGGCATCGACCACGCTGGCGGTGGGGCGGCGGGCGAAGTTGCGGGGCGTGACGAGGATGACGTCGTGGGAGACTCTGTCGCCCTCGATGCCTTCTTTTGCGAGGAGCTCGCGCAGGGCGAGGACGTAGGCGGCAGCCTGGGTGACGGCGGCGGCCACTTTCGTCCCGCTCGCCTGCTGGTCGACGACGGCGAAGGACTTGATCTCGATGATGTGGAAGACGCCGTCGATTTGGAAGGCGACGACGTCGGGCTCGAGATAAGCCGGGTGGCCGGCGACGGTCAGCTGCAGGATCGGGTGATCAAGCAGCGTGCGGGCGGGGCTCGTGGACCGGAGCGCTTCCAGAACGGCATTGCGGGTGTGGACATAGCGCACCTGGGGGGAGGCGTCCTGGGTGCCGACCGCCGCGAGGTCGGTGTGGGCGGCTTCGGGCAGCGGCAGATCCAGGACGTCACGCAGCAGGCGCAGCAGTTCGGCGCAGCCGTCGGCCTTGACCTGCTGTTCGAAGGTGGCTCCGCTCCTGAGGGCGAGGGAGGACTTGGCGAGCGGGCGGGGTTTGCCCAGATGGACGGCGATGGCGTCCTTGTCGATGCCGGCGGCGTCGAGCAGGGCCCGGCGGTTGCAGCCGGGGTTGGCGGTCAGGGCCGCGAGGGTGCGGGCATCGTGCCCTTTGGCAGGGACGGGGCCGCGCAGCGCGGCGAGCCGGTCGTTGAGCTGACTCACAGATGTTCCTTGCGGGGACAGGGCGCAGGCGGTCAGGGGACGGAGCGCAGGCGGCGGGCGGACTGGAAGGATCCTCCGAACAGCAGTTCCGCGGTGCCGAGTTGGCTGCGGGCCCGGGCGGCGGCCTGGGTGCGGGTGGTGGTGTCGCTGGCGGTGTGGAGGGTGAGTTCGTCCTCGGCGGCACGGCGCAGCAGGGCCAGATCGAGGGGGGCTACGGCCGGGCCGGGGTGCCCTGTGGGGGGCTGGGCGCCGGGGATGTTCTGGGCGTAGCGCACGAGGAGTTGGCGGACGGGCAGCGGCAGGGTGGCCGTGTCGAGGCGTTCGGCGGCGTCCGCGATGTTCAGGGCGCTGGTGAGGAAGTGGACGCGGGCGCTGAGCGGGCCGACGATGCGCTGTTCCAAAGACCAGGTGCTGACGGTGAGCAGGCCGCGAGCGGGTGAGAGCAAGTCGGAGGTGAGCGCCGGGCACAGGTAGTAGGGGCGGGCGCCGGGGGCGCTGCGGTAGGAGCGTTCCTCGTCACGGCGCAGGCTGGTCAGCCGGGAGGGGGCCAGTCCGCCGGCGAAGAAGGCTTCATGGACGGTGCTGATGAGCTTGGGGGCGGCGGGCACGGCGAGCAGGGTCAGGACTTGGTGGACCTGTTCGCGTGCGGGCAGCAGGGTTTGCGGCTCTGCCGGAGCCTCCTGCGCCGAAGCGTTGTTCTCGCCACCATCGGAGGCGTTGCTCTCCTCGCCCTCTTCGGCCTGTGCAAAGAGGGCGTCCCAGGCGCGCTGGGCACGCCGCAGTTCGCCACGGAGCTGTTGGATCTGTTCGCTGTCACGGGCCAGTTGGGCACGCCGCATGGCCTGCTGCAGCTGATGCATGCGTTGTTCGAGTGCGTCCAGATGCTCGTGCATGACTCCCACCCTACCGTATTCCAAGGTTTTCCAGTTTTCTCCTGTGATTGCTGCTGTAGAGTCGTCGGCACTTCGCCAACTGCCGCTTGCGCAGTGGGCATCGGGCAGTCCTGCCGTCACCGAGGAGAGCCGTTCATGAAAGCCCTGCACACATCCGACTGGCATCTGGGCCGCACCCTGGGGCGCCGCTCCCGGGACGAGGAGTTCGACGCCGTCCTCGCCGAGATCACCGCCATAGCGGAGTCCGTGCAGCCCGATCTGATCGTGCACAGCGGCGACCTGTTCGACACCTATCGGCCCGCCCACAAGGACATCCTGCGCGCGATGCGCTGCCTCGACAGCCTCGCACGTATCGCACCCACCGTGGTGCTGGGCGGCAACCACGACTCCCCCGAACTCTTCGACCTGCTGTCCTATGTGTGCACACTGCGGCCCGACGCCGACCAGGGCCGCCTGCGCTTCGTGCACAGCCGGGGCGACACGGAACCGGGCACCGTGCTCGACTTCGACAGCCGCGACGGACACGAGCGCATCCGCCTGGCCGCCCTGCCGTACGTGCACCCCAACCGCTACCTGCATCTGTTCCCCGGCTTCGGGACCACCGAGGGCGCCTACGCGGCCGGCCTGCGCGAACTGCAGGACGCTCTGCTCGCCCGGCTGCTCGACGGTTACGACCCCGGCCGCGACGTGCTGCTGTTCACCGCCCACCAGTACGTGGCCAGCGCCGTGCCCTCCTACAGCGAGCGGATGTGGGAGGCACGCGAGCCGTATGCCACCGCCGCGGACGCCCTGCCGCAGGTCGCCTACTGCGCCCTGGGGCACATCCACAAACCCCAGCCCGTCGGCAGCGGGCGTCTGCCCGCCCGCTACGCCGGCAGTCCCCTGCAGATGGACTTCGGCGAGAGCGAGGAGACCAAGAGCGTCACCGTCGTCGACGCGGCCCCCGGCCGGCGCACGCTCACCACCCCGCACACACTGCGCTCCGGACGGCGCCTGGCCCGCTTCGACGGCACCCTGGAGGAACTCGGCGCCGCTGCCGCCCAGTACACCGGCGTCTACCTCAAGGCAGTCATCCGCACTGACGAGCCCGTCCCCCGGCTCGGAGAACGGATCGCCGACCTGGTACCAGACGCTGTGCTGGTGGACTTCGAGGAAGAGTGCGCGGCCACTCGGGCCACCGTCCTGTCGGGCGCCGACGCCACCGACGACGGGCAGCTCGACGTCACTGCAGCGTTCAGCGCCTACCTCGCCGGTGCCGGCACCCCCGGGCAGCACGCCGACGAGGTCGTGGTCGCGTTCGCGGACCTGCTGAACACGCCGGACTCCGGTCTTCCCCCCTCCCCCGCCGAGCATCTGCTCGTCGAAGCCATCGCCGCCCCCTGGACCAGCGCCGCACACGGCGGTACGGAGACCTCCTCATGAAGATCGTCCGCCTGACCTTCTCGGGGGTCCGCAGCTACCCCGGCACCTGCGAGATCGACTTCACCGGCAAGACCCTCGTCGGCATCCTCGGCGACACCGGCGCGGGCAAGACCAGCATCCTGGAAGCCATCACCGTCGCCCTGTACGGCAGGTGCTCCTTCACCGACCAGGCTGCCCAGCTGCGCTCCGACGACTGCCAGGCCATGAGCGTCGACCTCGTGTTCCGCGTGGACGGCCGTGAATGGCGGGCACACCGCGTCTTCCACGCCACCCGCGGAACCCAGGCACGGCTGACGGACCCGGACGGCAAGCACACCGACGGCGCACGCGCTGTCGACGCGGCCGTCCGCGAACTCCTGGGAATCGACTACATCACCTTCAAATCCTCCGTCCTGGTCCCGCAAGGACGCTTCGGCGACCTGCTCAACGCACGTGACGCCGAGCGTGCCCGCATCCTGAAGTCCCTCTTCGGTGTCGACGAGCTGCAGCGGGTACGCCAGCTCGCCGACGGAGCCGTCAGCCGGATCAAGGACCTCATCAGCCAGGCACGGCAGGAAGACGCCCGGCTGCTTGCCGACCCGGGCGCTCAGGCTCAGGCAGACCGGCAGCGGCACGAACGAGCCTTCCTCGGCGCCTCAGACCTCGACGACCGGCTGGCCGAACTGCGCCGGCTGCAGACCGAGGCCGCACAGACGTCGCAGCATGCCCGCCTCAGTGTGAAGGCCGCTGCCGAACTCGCCGAGCGGTGCGTGGCCGACTACGGCCGCATCACGGCCTCTGTCCGGCAGGCCCAGGAAGAACTGCAGCAGCTGCAGGAAGCCAACGCCGCAGCCGAGACCGCCGTCCAGAACGGCCTCACGGCTGTCGCTGCCGAGCAGGAGAGGGCCGTCGCAGCGGGGCTGGCTCCCGACGTCCTGGCGGCAGCCGCCCAGGTTCTCGGGGACATGCCCGGCAGGCTCAGCACCCTTGCACAGGGGCAGGCGGAGCACGCCCAGTTCCTGGCCGAGCTCGCGAGCGAGGAAGAGGCCCTGGCCCGGCGTGCCGACGAGCTGAAGAACACCGAGACACACGTCGCCGAGCTGGGTGCACAGGCGCAGGACACCGACGAGGACGCCACTGCCGCCAACGAGGTGCTGCAGGCACTGACGACCGCCGTCCGGCACGCCGGCGAAGCAGCCGGCGTACTGGCCCTCCAGCGTGCCAACCGCGCCACTTCCAGCAAGAGGCTCAGTACCCTCCTGCAGGATCCTCCCGGTAGCGACCCGGAGAAGGCGCGGGCCGCGGTGGTCGCGGCGCAGGACATGCTGGACAGCATCCGGCGCCAGGAGGCCGCACACACCGCGGGCGATGGACTGGTCCCCGGGGACGGCTGCTCCGTCTGTGCCCGACCACTGCCCGACGACTACCAACCGCCGCAGCCGCAGGACGACAAAGCCCTCGCTCAAGCCGCGGCCGCGGTAGAGAGTGCCTCCGCCGCGCTGAGCAGCGCCGAGCGGGAACACGCCCGCCACACGCACGAGGTCGAGGGGCTTCAGCGGACCCTGCAGGAACACGAGCAGCAGGTCAAGGAAGCCGCCGCTCAGCTCGAAGCGTCCCTTCCTGCGGTGCGTGAGCAGGCGATGGAACTCGCCTCGCGCACCGACCACCCCCAGCCGGCTGCGTTCGCCAAGGAGTTGGAGACCGCGGTCGCGACATCCCTTGCCCGCCTGGCCGACGGCGCACAGCCAACTGCTGTCGAGCGGGAGACCTTGACCGGTGTCCTCCTACAGGTCGCCCGCGGCCGTGTCGTTCAGCTGCAGGAAGCAGCCGATGCCGGCAGGAGTGCGCTGGCACGGGCAGAAGCCCAACTGGGCGCGGATCGCACTGTGCTGGAAAAAGCCACACAGGACTCAGGCAAGGCCCGCGAGCAGGCTGGAAAACGGAGCGAGCACCTCAAGAACGAGCAGCGCAGCCTGCTGGCAAGCCTGTCCGCAATGCCTGAACCCGTACGGACCGCGCTGCCCCAACCTCCGCAGCTGCCCACCGCCGATCATCTGGCAGCCGCGGCTGAGGCAGTGCGCCACGAACAGAGCCGCCAGCAGGAACTGGCCGGACAACAGGCCCAACTGCAGACACGTGCGCAGGAGCTGCTTGTCGAGCAGAGCGAACTGGCAGGACGCCAACAGCGAGAGGTCACTGACCCTCTGCATCAACTCGAAGTACGGCTGCAGCGCTGGGCGGATAGCGCCAGCAGCGCAGCAGCACTGGTCGAGGAGTCCGCACGCCCCGTACTGCCTCCCCCCACCGTGGCGCGCAACCCTGCAGCTGCGGAGGAGTACGCCGCAGCTCTGGAAATCGCTGGCACGCTGCTGCTGACGGCACTGGACGGACACGACACCGCGGCCCGCGCGGCCATGGCGGAGCTGACTACGCGGCTCTCTGCGCATGCCCAGGAGGTGGCGGTCGCCTACCCCAGCACCACGATGCTGCAGATGTCCGGGGAGACGGATCCTTTGGACCCCACCCTCCTCGACGGCCTGAGCAGCCAAGCCGGCACCCTGCGCAGCGAAGCCGAACGCGCCCTCAGCGACGCGGAGAAGGCCGAGTCCCAGATCCCCCACAAGGAACAACTGGCAAATGCCCTGGCCGCAGGCGAGCGCCAGCTGGCCGCCTGGCACGCAGTGAGCACCCATATGACGGACGGGAAGTTCCTCGGCCACCTCACCGACCTGCGCACCCGCGCTCTGCTCGCGCACGGCAGTGAGCTGCTGCAGCAGCTCTCCGGCGGACGGCTGGGTTTCGCCGACGACTTCGACATCGTCAGCCTCACCAGCCACACCCGCCGCAGCTCACGCACCCTCTCCGGCGGGGAAACCTTCCAAGCATCGCTCGCCCTCTCCCTCGCGCTCATGGAGATGCACGGCCGAAGCGGCACCCGCATGGAAAGCCTCTTCCTCGACGAAGGCTTCGGCACCCTGGATAGCGCTTCCCTCGACAGCGCCCTGCAGGTCCTGCGCACGCACGTCGGCACCGACACACTGCTGGCCGTCATCAGCCACCTGCGTCCGGTTGCCGAGACGGTGCACGACGTGCTGTGGGTCAAAAAGGACCACCGCGGCTCCCACGCGCGCTGGCTGGATGCGCCCGAACGCGACCGCCTCGTCCGCGACGACCTGCACAACCTGGCAGAACTGGCGTGATCTCACGGCCAGGGCCCTGCTCCTGTTCAGGATGTCCAGGAGCAGGGCCCCGCCGCACCAACGAGGACTCGACGAGGCCGCGGCTGCCTGGCAAGCGGAGGTCGCCCGAGGTCGTGAGCTGATCGCTGAGGCATCGCTGGACGACTCCGGTCACCTGTCCGAGCAGGAGGCGGGTCACGTCGGCGATCAGGGGGTCTCCCTGCGCTGGATCATGGTGCACATGATCGAGGAATACGCACGTCACAACGATCATGCCGATCTGATCCGCGAGCAGGTCGACGGAGTTACCGGCGCGTGAGACGTGCTGGCGCCGGCCGGAAGGACCGCACCAGCACCGGCACGCTGATCAGCGTGATGCGACGGCAGCGACAGACGCAGAGCTCAGCGTCTCCATAGGAGAACAGATGGGGCCAACGCCGCCGCTTACTCACCCAACCGATATCCCACGGTGGCCCGAGCCCAGCTACCTGGACATCGAGAAGGTGCTGAACGCGGCCCGTGAGTCCGGCGCCGACGCCATCCATCCCGGTTACGGCTTCCTCTCCGAGAACGCCGACTTCGCCCAGACCGTCCTGGACGCGGGCCTGATCTGCTCGAAGAGGTGCCTGAGCTGTACGAGTCCGCGGTCCGCGAGGCCGTGGCGGCCTTCGGCCGCGGCGAGTGCTTCGTCGAGCGCTACCTGGACAAACCGTGCCACGTGGAGACGCAGTGCCTGGCCGACCGGCACGGCAACGTGGTCGTCGTGTCGACGCGTGACTGCTCCCTGCAGCGGCGGCACCAGAAGCTGGTCGAGGAGGCCCCGGCCCCCGTTCCTGTCCGACGAGCAGGTCGCCGAGCTGTACTCCTCGTCGAAGGCCATCCTGAAGGAGGCCGGCTACGTCGGCGCCAGCACGGTGGAGTTCCTCGTCGGCAACGACGGCACGATCTCCTTCCTGGAGGTCAACACCCGCCTCCAGGTGGAGCACCCGGTCACCGAGGAGGTCGCCGGCATCGACCTGGTGCGCGAGATGTTCCGCATCGCCGACGGTGAGGAGCTCGGCTACGACGACCCGCCGCTGCGCGGCCACTCCTTCGAGTTCCGCATCAACGGCGAGGACCCCGGCCGAGGCTTCCTGCCCGCCCCCGGCACGGTGACCACGTTCGCCCCGCCGTCCGGCCCCGGCGTGCGGCTGGACGCCGGTGTGGAGTCCGGCAGCGTGATCGGCCCGGCCTGGGACTCCTGCTGGCCAAGCTGATCGTCACCGGTGCCACCCGCCGGCAGGCCCTGCAGCGGGCCGCCCGCGCCCTGGAGGAGTTCCAGGTCGAGGGCATGGCCACGGCCATCCCGTTCCACCGCGCGGTGGTCAGGGACCCGGCCTTCGCCCCCGAGCTGACCGGTTCGGACGCTCCCTTCACGGTCCACATGCGCTGGATCAAGACCCAGTTCGTCAACGAGATCAAGCCCTTCGCCGCCCCGGCCGACGCCGAGGCGGAGGAAGAGGTGGGCCGTGAGACGGTCGTCGTCGAGGTGGGCGGCAAGCGCCTGGAAGTCTCCCTCCCGTCGTCCCTGGGCATGAGCCTGGCCCGCACGGGCCTCGCGGCTGGCACCAAGCCCAAGCGCCGCGCGGCCAAGAAGTCCGGCCCCGCCGCCTCCGGCGACACCCTGGCGTCCCCCATGCAGGGCACGATCGTCAAGGTCGCCGTCGAGGAGGGCAGGAGGTCCAGGAAGGCGACCTGATCGTCGTCCTCGAGGCCATGAAGATGGAACAGCCCCTCAACGCCCACAAGGCCGGAACGGTCAAGGGCCTGAGCGCAGAGGTAGGCGCGTCCATCACCTCCGATCAAGGACTGATGCTGCGACCGGCGACGCCCACAGGTGACATGGACCGCTCATGCGGCGGGCTCACCAGCAAGCTCCACGTGAGCGCCGACGGCCGCTGTCGCTCGCTGTCCTGGTCATCACCGACGGGCAGTTGGCGGACTGCACACAGTTGCAGGCTGTGCTGGACAAGATCTGCAGTCTCGTGTACATCATCGCACTGCCGCAACAGGGAGGGGATTTCCGTTGGGGTGATCCTCGATCCATGACAAGCCGCCGATGTCGAGGCGTTGGCGGGTACGGGTGACCGCCACGTAGGCCAGGCGGGCTTCGGCGTCATCGATCGGGTGAGGTGGCGTCGTGTCGTTTGCCTGACGGTCAGAGTTCTCGTCCTGGGCTCGGACGAAGTCGTCCGCGATGAGCACGCAAGGCCATTCGCGTCCCTTGGCCTTGTGCACGGTGGAGACGGTGATCTGGGCGTGCGGTTCGGGTGCTAGGAGGGCGACAGCGGTGAGGATGGCGTCGGTGCCGTGGGTGTCGACGAGGTTGACCAGGGGCTGCAGGTCGCGGCCGGCCGGGTCGTGGGTGGCGTAGTCCTGCAGATCGCCCCAGCAGGGAAAGAGGATGAGTTCGGGGTGGTGGGTGCGGCGGCCTTCCTTCAAGTCGCGGGCGGCGAGCGCCAGAGCGTGGAGGCTGTCTCCTCCCCCGGCCAGAGCGACCCGGTGTCCGGCGGCCATGAGCAGCATGACCTGGGCCATGGCCCCGACGTTGGTGCGGCACAGCACGGCGTCTGGCTGGGCGACGGGGCCGAGTTCAGTGGGCACGGCGGGGGCGCCGGTGAGCCGGATCGGGGCGTCGGCCAGGTGCAGCCAGCGGTTGGCTTCCGCAGCGAGGGCGGGGCCGAAGCGGAAGGACTGCGACAGGGTGAGATGGGTGCCGTCGAAGCCGGTCATGACGTCTTTGGCACCGCGCCAGTGGTAGATGGCCTGGGCGGAGTCGCCGACCATGACCAGCTGGGCGTGGTCGCGCTGAGCGAGGAAGATCTGTTCGACGACGGGGTTGGTGTCCTGGGCTTCGTCCAGCAGCAGGAAGTCGGCGTCGATACGTGGCTGGGTGAGGGCCCAGATTTTCAGGTAGTGGTCGTGGTCGAAGCGGACGGCGCCGTCGTCGGGGTGTTGCAGGTCGGCCCAGGCTTTGCGGGCGAACGGCACGATGTGCGCGGCGAGTTGGGCGTGCATGTCGGTGTCTTCCAGGCCGCGCAGGCGGGGGACGTGGTGGCGGGTGATGGCCTCATCAGCGGTGTGGCAGAAGCGGGTGACGGTGCGAAGGGTGGCGTTGGAGAGGGCCTTTTGCGTCACCTCGCGTTCGCCGATGCGGAGGGCTTTGGTGATGCCGAGGGCCTGTCCGGTCTGCCAGGCCGGGCGACGGGGGGCGCCCAGGCGGCGGGTGTAGCGGTGACCGACGGCCGCGTAGGCCAGGGCGTGGGCGGTCTTGCACAGCACGTTGCGGGGGAAGCGGGCGGTGGCGTCGCGGGCGATGGCCCGGTTGTAGGCGAGGTAGCGGCCGCGGCGGGTGGTGGTGCGGGCGAGCAGGGCGAGGGTGGTGGTCTTCCCAGTGCCGGCTCCTGCCTGCAGGGCGAGATGGTCGCCTGTGTGGAAGGCGTCGGCTGCTGCCGTCTGTTCGTCGGTGGGATTCATGGTGTGGGTCCTTCCAGAGGGCGGGTGAGGGCGTGCCCGACGGCGGACAGCAGGTGAGCGGGGGTGGTGCCGGTGAGGAGTTGGCGTACGGCGCGGTCGAGGCGGTCGGTCTCCCGGTCGGCGTGCTCGGCCAGGGCGCGATGGAGGGCCTCGTGCAGGAAGCGTTGGGGGATGACGCCCGCGCGGCGGGCGTCCCGTTTCAGGGCGGTGTAGGTGGCGGGCGGGAAGGCGATGTTGAGCAGGACGTGTCCGTCCGCGTCCGGGTAGTGGGTGGTGATCACGTCGATGGGCAGTCGGTTGGTGAGACGCCGGCGCAGGCGGTGGGCGGCCCGTTCGGGATTTTTACCGCCCGCGAGGGCCATGAGGTGGGTGGCGTCGTAGTTGGCCGCGAGCGGCCAGGCTTGGGCGGCACGGCGGAGTTCGGCTGCCGTCAGGGGTCGGGTCAGCGTGATTTCTAGGGCGTGGTGCGGCATCATCACCGGTTTCTGAGCTGGCGGGCCGGTGGGTGGGGCAAGTGGGTACGGATATGGGTCGCGTGCAGGAGAAGGTCGAAGGTCTGCCAACCCGCCAGGGCGAGGTCGGCGGCGCCGGGGGTAGCGGCGTGTTGGGGGCAGCGCTGGGCGCGCCAGCGCAGTTGCTCGCTGTAGGGGAGGTGGCCCAGGTCGTAGACGGCCATCAGCGTGTCGGGCAGGGCCAGTTGGCCGCGGCAGGGTCCGGTGGGCAGCAGTCTCCAGGTACCGGCGGGCTTGTTGGGGGTGAGGACGGTGTGGGTACAGCGGTGGCGGTTGCGGGTCTGGGCCACGCAGCGGAGGTGTTCGACCGTGTGCTCGGCGAGGTAGCGGCACAGCAGGATCTGCACCACGGGAGGGGCCAGGCTGTCGGCGTCGGTGGTTGGTGAACGGGTGGTGGG
>NZ_JAAAXQ010000022.1 GCF_009916105.1 Streptomyces sp. GC420
CCGCTGTCCGGGAGCGGCGCCCCCGCGGCGCGCGGCGCGCGGGACGACGCGGGGGACGACGCCCCGTCCGGGGGCCCGGGCGCACAGTGGAGCGCCGCCGGAGGCGGGAGCGGAACCGGCGGCGGGGCGCCGCGGAGCACCGGGGCCGGAACGCCGGGCGGGGGCGGGGCGCACCCACGGTCCGCGCCGGCGGGCGGCACGAACACGAGCGGCACGGCACCGGGCGGCACGGCGGCGGGCACCGACGTTTCCGGCAGCGCGCCGGAACCGGCGTCCGGTTCCGGCGGTCCGGCCGCGCCCGCCGCCGCGGCCGGATCGGGCTCCGGAGACGCCACCAGGGGCGGACGTGGCGCCCGGCGCGCGCCCGGTGTCACGGTCGCGCCCACGCCGGAGACCGCGTCGGCGCCCCCGGCGGACACCGGCGACACCGGCGACCGGTCACGGTCGCGGTCGCGGTCGGCCTCCGGCGCCGAGCCGGGGTCCGGGCCCGCGCCGGGCAGGACGGGCAGAGCGAGCAAGGCGGGTGCCGCCGACAGCCCGGCCCGCAAGCGCGCCGGCGGGCACGGCGTGCGCGCCGCCCAGCCGCTGGACCCCGACACCCGGCACCGGCTGCTCGACGGAACGCACCACGACCCGCACTCCGTGCTGGGTGCCCACATCGTGCGCGGCGGGGTGTCCTTCCGGATGCTGCGCCCCCACGCGAAGGCGGTGACCGTGCTCGGGAAGGGCCTGCGCGCGGAGCTGCACGAGGACGGCGACGGCTTCTTCTCCGGTGTGCTGCCGATGCGCGCCGTCCCCGAGTACACCCTCCTCGTCGCCTACGACGACAACGAGATCGAGGTCCACGACCCGTACCGGTTCCTGCCCGCCATCGGGGAGTTCGACCTGCACCTCATCCACGAGGGCAGGCACGAGCAGCTGTGGCGGGCGCTTGGCGCCGAGCCCATGGTGCACCAGGGCGTGACCGGCACCCGGTTCACCGTGTGGGCGCCCGACGCGCGCGGCGTCCGCGTCGTCGGCGACTTCAACTACTGGGACGGCACCGGCTTCCCCATGCGGTCCCTGGGCTCGACCGGCGTGTGGGAGCTGTTCGTCCCCGGCCTCGGCGAGGGCGAGCTGTACAAGTTCGACATCACCCGCCCGGACGGTTCGCACACGCTGCGCGCCGACCCGATGGCCCGCCGCACCGAGGTGCCTCCGGCGACCGCCTCGGTGGTGCACGCCTCGCACCACGTGTGGCACGACCAGGAGTGGATGGAGCGCCGCGGCGAACGCCCCGTCCACGAGGCGCCGTTCTCCGTCTACGAGGTGCACCTGCCGTCCTGGCGGCCCCGGCTCACCTACCGCCAGCTCGCCGAGCAGCTGCCTTCCTACGTCAAGGACCTCGGCTTCACCCACGTCGAGCTGATGCCGGTCGCCGAGCATCCCTTCGGCGGCTCCTGGGGCTATCAGGTCACCGGCTTCTACGCGCCGACGGCCCGGCTGGGCACGCCCGACGACTTCAAGCACCTGATCGACGCGCTGCACCGGGCCGGAATCGGTGTGATCATGGACTGGGTGCCGGCGCACTTCCCCCGGGACGCCTGGGCTCTGGCGGAGTTCGACGGCCGCCCGCTCTACGAGCACTCCGACCCGCTGCGGGCCGCCCACCCCGACTGGGGAACGCTGGAATTCGACTACGGCCGCAACGAGGTCCGCAACTTCCTCGTCGCCAACGCGGTGTACTGGTGCGAGGAGTTCCACATCGACGGCCTGCGCGTGGACGCCGTTGCCTCCATGCTCTACCTCGACTACTCGCGCGAGGCGGGGCAGTGGACCCCGAACCAGTACGGCGGCCGGGAGAACCTGGACGCGGTGGCGTTCCTCCAGGAGATGAACGCCACCGTCTACCGCAGGGTCCCCGGCGTCGTGACGATCGCCGAGGAGTCCACGGCCTGGGACGGCGTGACCCGGGCCACCCACCACGTGGGGCCGGGCGGCTTCGGCGGCCTCGGCTTCGGCCTGAAGTGGAACATGGGCTGGATGCACGACTCGCTGGACTACGTGTCGCACGAGCCCGTGCACCGCAAGTACCACCACCACGAGATGACCTTCTCGATGGTGTACGCGTACAGCGAGAACTACGTACTGCCCATCTCCCACGACGAGGTGGTGCACGGCAAGGGCTCGCTGGTCGGCAAGATGCCGGGCGACTGGTGGCAGCAGCGCGCCAACCACCGCGCCTACCTGGGCTTCATGTGGGCCCATCCCGGCAAGCAACTGCTCTTCATGGGGCAGGAGTTCGCCCAGGGCGCGGAGTGGTCCGAGGCACACGGGCCCGACTGGTGGCTGCTCGACCCCTCGTACTCCGCCGAGGCGGACCACCGGGGCGTGCGCGACCTGGTCCGCGACCTCAACACCGTGTACGTCTCCACCCCCGCGCTGTGGGAACGGGATACCGCGCCCGAAGGGTTCGCCTGGGTCGAGGGGGACGCCGCCGAGGACAACGTCTTCGCGTTCCTCCGCTTCGACGCGCACGGTTCCCCGCTGCTGAGCGTCAGCAACTTCTCGCCCGTCGTACGGCACGAGTACCGGATCGGGGTCCCCGAACGGTACGCGGCCTGGCACGAGGTCCTCAACACCGACGGCCTCCGCTACGGCGGCAGCGACGTCACCACCCCCGAGCCGGTCAAGCCGGCCGCGGAGCCCAGCCAGGGCTATCCCGCGTGCCTGCGGCTGTCCCTGCCGCCGCTGGCCACGGTCTGGCTGAAGCCGGTCTGACCCCCGCGCCCGGCACCCCGGCCCGGCGGCCTCGGCGCGGGGCGCCGGTGCCGGTGCCGGTGCCGGTGCCGTGCGGAGCGTCGGTGCCGGACGGGCCCGGTCGGTGGCGCGGGATGAGCCGTCGGCAGACGCGTGCGGGCGGTGCGGCCGAGTCCGTCGCACCGCCGCGCGCCCGGCACGCGGAGCCGGCGCACCCGTGCGGCGTTGGCGCCCTGCCACGGCGCCCCCGGCGCCGGGATGGGCGGCCCGCGCCGCGATTGGCCGGGCTGCATCGTGCCGCGCCCGTTGTCGGGCCGGATTCGGGCCGGATCCACCCGTCCACGCCCCGGCCGGGTATCGCGGCCAGCGGGGGCACCAGCCGCCGTTCGAGAGCGGTGATGAGGGCGGGCACTGATTCGGGGGCGCGCAGTTCGGTGAGCAGCCGGACCGGGTGGAGGGCGTAGGCGACACGGAGTTCGTTGGTGGCGAGGGCGGCCGCCGCGCGGGCCGTGCGCGGGTCGCCGAGCCTGGCCAGTGCGTGGGCGGCGCCGGCGCAGCGCTCGGGATCGCGGTGGTTGAGGAGCAGGACGAGGGATTCGAAGGCTCTGCTGTCCTTCTCGCAGCCGAGCCGGAAGGCCGCCAGCTCGCGTGCCCAGAGCGGTCGGCCGGGCTCGGTGAGCACTTGCGCGAGTTCCTCCATGTCCTCGGTCCGTATCAGCCTTCGGTAGGTTTCGGAGTCTCCGGACTCTCTCTGTAAGCGCAGCGTGAGCACTCGCAACCCGTTGTCCATGACGGCCAGCGTATAAGCGATCCACGTCACAGCAGCACAGGGCTGGCGCGCTCGTTACGCGCTGGTTAAGCTCAGACGAGCGGGACACACCCGCACTGCTCTCGACGGCCTGGTGACGCAGCCGTCGTGGGCGCCAGTCGGTTCGGCTTTTCGGCAGGCCCCGGGACAGGGTCGGCCACGGTTCACATCGGCGCTGTCCGCTCGCCGCGGCAGAAGTCCGTGCGGCGCCTCAGCCATCAGTCGTGCCTTTTCTCCTCCGTACTCCGTAGCGCGTTCCGCGCGGCCGGGTGCGTTCCTCAGTCGTCACTCTTCTTTGGAGTCCCGTGATGGACACCTCCCTGGACACCCCTTCCCTCAAGACCGTCGCCGTCATCGGCCTCGGCACGATGGGCACCGGCATCGCCGAGGTGCTCGCCCGTGCCGGCCGTGAGGTCATCGGCATCGACATCAGCGAGGCCGCCGCCGCGCAGGCCGTGGCCGCGCTGGAGGCCTCGACCGCCCGCGCCGTGGCCCGTGAGCGGCTCACCGCGCAGGAGCGTTCGGACGTGCTGGCGCGCTTCCGCACCTTCTCCGAGCTCCAGGCGGCCGCAGACGCCGATCTCGTCATCGAGGTGGTCCCGGAGGCGTACGAGATCAAGCAGCAGGTGTTCAAGGCCCTGGACGGGATCGTCCGGCCCACCGCGATCCTCGCCACCGGCACCAACGCGCTGTCGGTGACCCGGCTCGCCGCCGACTCCGCCCACCCGGAGCGGGTGCTGGGCCTGCACTTCTTCAACCCCGCCCCGGCGATGAAGCTGGTCGAGGTGGTGTCCTCGGTGCTGACCGCCCCGGCGGCCGTCGAGGCCGTCACCGCGCTCGCCCGTGAGCTGGGCAAGGAGCCCATCGCGATCGGCGACCGCCCCGGCTTCGTCGCGGACGGGCTGCTGTTCGGCTACCTCAACCAGGCCGCCGCGATGTACGAGGCCAAGTACGCCTCCCGCGAGGACATCGACGCCGCCATGCGGCTGGGCTGCGGCCTGCCGATGGGCCCGCTCGCCCTGCTGGACCTGATCGGCGTCGACACCGCGCGCACCGTGCTGGAGGCCATGTACGCGGCGTCCCACGACCGGCTGCACGCCCCGGCCCCCGTCCTGAAGCAGCTCAGCGAGGCGGGCCTGACCGGCCGCAAGTCGGGCCGCGGTTTCTACACGTACGCCGAACCGGGTTCCTCGACCGTCGTCCCGGACGACCTGACGCCCGCCGAGGACGCAGAGACGGCCGGCGGCCGCGAGGTGCGCTCCGTGGGTGTCGCCGGTTCCGGCACGATGGCCTCCGGCATCGCCGAGGTGTTCGCCAAGGCCGGTTACGACGTGGTGCTCGCGGCCCGCAGCCAGGAGAAGGCGGACACGGCCAAGGCCAGGATCGCCAAGTCCCTCGCCCGGTCCGTGGACAAGGGCCGGCTGACGCCGGAGGGCCGGGACCAGACCCTGGCCCGCATCACCGCGGCCGGGTCGCTGGAGTCCTTCGCGGACGTCGACCTGGCGGTGGAGGCGGTCGCCGAGGACCTGGAGATCAAGCAGCAGCTCTTCGCGACGCTGGACAAGATCTGCAAGCCCGGCGCCGTGCTCGCCACGACCACCTCCTCGCTGCCCGTCGTGGCCTGTGCCCGTGCCACATCTCGCCCCGCGGACGTCATCGGGATGCACTTCTTCAACCCGGCCCCGGCGATGAAGCTGGTCGAGGTGGTGCGCACGGTCCTTACCGCCGACGACGTGCACGCGACCGTCCGCGAGGTCTGCGCGAAGATCCGCAAGCACCCGGTGGACTGCGGCGACCGCGCCGGTTTCATCGTCAACGCGCTGCTGTTCCCGTACCTCAACAACGCGATCAAGATGGTCCAGGAGCACTACGCCTCCATGGACGACATCGACGCGGCGATGAAGCTCGGCGGCGGCTACCCGATGGGGCCCTTCGAACTGCTGGACGTGGTCGGCCTGGATGTCTCGCTGGCCATTGAGAAGGTGCTGCACAAGGAGTTCCGGGACCCGGGTCTCGCTCCGGCGCCGCTGCTGGAGCACCTGGTCGCGGCGGGCTGCATGGGCCGCAAGTCGGGCCGCGGCTTCCGCGAGTATGCCCGGCGCTGACCGGCGCGGTGCCTGGGGCGGGCTGCTGGGTGCGGACGGCGGCCCGCCCCCGCAGCCGCCCCCTCCTGCCGAGATGCAGTACGTTCACCCCATGTCCCAGTCCGCCAAGTCCACCCGTACGACACAGACGTCCGACGTCCCGGAGACCGCCGCGGGCGGCCGCGCCGCCGCCCAGCGGCTGAAGATGCGCCGCGAGCTGGCCACGGCGGCCATGGAACTCTTCGCCACCAAGGGGTACGAAGCCACCACGGTCGACGAGATCGCCGCTGCGGCCGGTGTGGCCCGGCGGACCTTCTTCCGGCACTTCCGCTCCAAGGAAGAGGCGATCTTCCCCGACCACGACGACACCCTCGTCAGGGCCGAGGCCGTGCTGAACGCCGCTCCTCCGCACGAGCACCCGCTGGACACGGTGTGCCGGGGTATCAAGGAAGTCATGCGGATGTACGCGGGCTCGCCCGCGGTGTCCGTCGCCCGCTACAGGCTGACCCGTGAGGTGCCCACGCTCCGCGAGGCGGAGATCGCCTCGGTGGCCCGCTACGAGCGGCTGTTCACCCGCTACCTGCTGGGCCACTTCGACGAGCACGAGCACCAGGTCGGCAATGACGACCCGCTGCTCGCCGAGGTGGCCGCCTCGGCCGTGGTCACGGCGCACAACCATGTGCTGCGCCGCTGGCTGCGCGCCGACGGGCAGGGCGACGTGGAGGCACAGCTGGACCACGCCTTCGCGATCGTGCGGAAGACCTTCGGCGCGGGGATCGGCGCGGGCCGCACCCAGGTCGCCGGCGGGCCGGAGCAGAACGGGGCCGGTGCCGCGGTGAGCACACGGTCCGAGGGCGAGGTCCTGGTGGCGGTGGCCCGTACGGACGCGCCGCTGCACGAGGTCATGCGGGCGATCGAGCAGGCGCTGAAGAAGTAGGCACGCCGGCGGCGGCCGCCCGGCCGCTCCCGGTCCCCTCCTCAGCTCCCGCTTCTCTCACATCTCATAAACAAACGGACACACAAAGCGGCGGCCGCCCCATCGGGGCGGCCGTTGTTGCTCACACGTGCCGCCGAGATGACAAGTGAGAGAAATTGTTGGCACCCAGTGTCTTGCTGAGTGGCACGCCGTGCCATACCTTGGGAGTGTCCGGGCGGCCGGCGTGCAGAGATCACTCGTACGCCGGCTGTCCCAGCAAGCCGTATGTCCGTACGCGCTTGTTCGCCCGGGCGCCTGCGTCACAGGCAACCTTCCGCGCCACAACGCGCTGCCACAGCACCACCCCTCGCCGAACCGACGGCATACAGCAGCAACCACCCCGACGTCCCTCAAGCGTTCTCCCAACGCGCGCTTCGCCGGAGGCAACACCGTGAAGGAAATCCTGGACGCGATCCAGTCCCAGACTGCATCCAACAGCGGCTCAGCCGCGGTCACCGCCGCCGACTTCGCGGCGCTGCCCATCCCCGAGTCGTACCGCGCGGTGACCGTGCACAAGGACGAGACGGAGATGTTCTCCGGTCTCACCACCCGGGAGAAGGACCCCCGCAAGTCGCTGCACCTCGACGAGGTGCCCGTGCCCGAGCTGGGCCCCGGAGAGGCCCTGGTCGCCGTGATGGCCAGCTCGGTCAACTACAACTCGGTGTGGACCTCGATCTTCGAGCCCCTGCCGACCTTCGGCTTCCTCGAGCGCTACGGCAAGCTCTCCGAGCTCACCAAGCGCCACGACCTGCCGTACCACATCATCGGCTCCGACCTCGCGGGCGTCGTCCTGCGCACCGGCCCCGGCGTCAACGCCTGGAAGCCCGGTGACGAGGTCGTCGCGCACTGCCTCTCCGTCGAGCTCGAGTCCTCCGACGGCCACAACGACACGATGCTCGACCCCGAGCAGCGGATCTGGGGCTTCGAGACCAACTTCGGCGGCCTCGCCGAGATCGCCCTCGTCAAGTCCAACCAGCTCATGCCCAAGCCCGCCCACCTCAGCTGGGAGGAGGCGGCCGCCCCCGGCCTGGTCAACTCCACCGCGTACCGGCAGCTCGTCTCGCGCAACGGCGCCGGCATGAAGCAGGGCGACAACGTGCTGATCTGGGGCGCCAGCGGCGGCCTCGGCAGCTACGCCACCCAGTTCGCGCTCGCGGGCGGCGCCAACCCGATCTGCGTCGTCTCCAGCGACCAGAAGGCGGACATCTGCCGGTCCATGGGCGCCGAGGCGATCATCGACCGCAACGCCGAGGACTACAAGTTCTGGAAGGACGAGCACACCCAGGACCCGAAGGAGTGGAAGCGCTTCGGCAAGCGCATCCGCGAGCTGACCGGCGGCGAGGACGTGGACATCGTCTTCGAGCACCCGGGGCGCGAGACCTTCGGCGCCAGCGTGTACGTCACCCGCAAGGGCGGCACCATCGTCACCTGCGCCTCGACGTCCGGCTACAACCACGAGTACGACAACCGCTACCTGTGGATGTCGCTGAAGCGGATCGTCGGCTCGCACTTCGCGAACTACCGCGAGGCGTGGGAGGCCAACCGCCTGGTCGCCAAGGGCAAGATCCACCCGACCCTGTCGAAGGTCTACTCCCTCGAGGACACCGGCCAGGCCGCGTACGACGTGCACCGCAACCTCCACCAGGGCAAGGTCGGCGTGCTCTGCCTCGCCCCGCAGGAGGGCCTGGGCGTGCGCGACCCCGAGATGCGCGCCAAGCACCTCGACGCCATCAACCGCTTCCGCAACGTCTGAGGTCCCCCAATGACGGAACGCAAGAAGGACCGTCCGTGGCTGATGCGGACGTATGCCGGACACTCGACGGCCGAGGCGTCCAACGAGCTGTACCGGCGCAACCTCGCCAAGGGGCAGACCGGCCTGTCGGTCGCGTTCGACCTGCCCACGCAGACCGGCTACGACCCCGACCACATCCTCGCCCGCGGCGAGGTCGGCCGGGTCGGGGTCCCCGTCTCGCACCTGGGTGACATGCGGACGCTGTTCCGGGACATCCCCCTGGACCAGATGAACACCTCGATGACCATCAACGCCACGGCCATGTGGCTGCTGGCGCTCTACCAGGTGGTCGCCGAGGAGCAGGGCGCCGACGTCACCAGGCTCCAGGGGACGACGCAGAACGACATCGTCAAGGAGTACCTGTCGCGCGGGACGCACGTCTTCCCGCCCGGTCCTTCGCTGCGGCTGACCACCGACATGATCGCGTACACGGTCAACCACATCCCCAAGTGGAACCCGATCAACATCTGCAGCTACCACCTCCAGGAGGCGGGGGCGACCCCGGTCCAGGAGATCTCGTACGCCATGTCCACCGCCATCGCGGTGCTGGACGCGGTCCGGGACTCCGGCCAGGTGCCGCAGGAGCGGATGGGCGACGTCGTCGCCCGGATCTCCTTCTTCGTGAACGCGGGCGTCCGCTTCGTCGAGGAGATGTGCAAGATGCGGGCCTTCACCCGCATCTGGGACAAGGTGACGCGCGAGCGGTACGGCATCGAGGATCCCAAGCAGCGCCGCTTCCGCTACGGCGTCCAGGTCAACTCCCTCGGCCTGACCGAGGCGCAGCCGGAGAACAACGTCCAGCGGATCGTGCTGGAGATGCTGGCCGTCACACTGTCCAAGGACGCCCGGGCCCGCGCCGTGCAGCTGCCGGCCTGGAACGAGGCCCTGGGCCTGCCCAGGCCCTGGGACCAGCAGTGGTCGCTGCGCATCCAGCAGGTGCTGGCGCACGAGTCGGACCTGCTGGAGTACGAGGACATCTTCGCGGGCTCGCACGTCATCGAGGCCAAGGTCGAGGAACTCGTCACCCAGTCCCTGGCCGAGATGGAGCGCATCGAGGAGATGGGCGGCGCGATGGCGGCCGTCGAGTCCGGCTACCTGAAGTCCCAGCTGGTCTCCTCGCACGCCGAGCGCCGCGCGCGGATCGAGTCCGGCGAGGAGAAGATCGTCGGTGTGAACTGCTACGAGTCGACCGAGCCGAACCCGCTGACCGCCGATCTGGACACCGCGATCATGACGGTGGACCCGGCGAACGAGGCGAAGGTCGTCGCGAAGCTGCACGAGTGGCGCGACAACCGGGACGAGAGCCGTGCCCAGCAGTCCCTGGAGGCCCTGAAGGCCGCCGCCGCCGGGTCGGAGAACCTGATGGCCGCCACGCTGGAGTGCGCCCGCGCGGGTGTCACCACCGGCGAATGGGCCTGGGCGCTGCGGGACGTCTTCGGCGAGTTCCGGGCCCCGACCGGTGTCTCCTCCGCGCCGGTCGCGGTGGCCGCCGAGGCCGGCACCCCGCTGGCCGTGGTGCGCGAGAAGGTCGCCCGTACGGCCGAGGAGCTGGGCAGCGGCAAGCTGCGGCTGCTCGTCGGCAAGCCGGGCCTGGACGGGCACTCCAACGGCGCCGAGCAGATCGCCGTACGGGCCAGGGACGCCGGCTTCGAGGTGATCTACCAGGGCATCCGGCTCACGCCCGAGCAGATCGTGAACGCGGCCCTCGCGGAGGACGTGCACTGCGTCGGTCTGTCCATCCTGTCCGGCTCGCACGCCGAGCTGGTGCCCGACGTGCTCGCCCGGCTCCGGGAGGCCGGGGCCGCCGACATCCCTGTGATCGTCGGTGGGATCATCCCGAACGCCGACGCGGCGGAACTGAGGCGTGCGGGTGTCGCCGCCGTCTTCACACCGAAGGACTTCGGTATCACGGAGATCATCGGCCGTATCGTCGACGAGATCCGCAACGCGAACAAGCTCGACCCTCTGGAGGTCCCCGCATGACAACGCCAGCGCCCGTGAACCGGCTGCGCCCGCGCCGCTCCTGCCTCGCGGTGCCGGGAAGCAACCCCCGCTTCCTGGAGAAGGCCCAGGGGCTCCCCGCCGACCAGGTCTTCCTGGACCTCGAGGACGCCTGCGCACCGCTGGCCAAGCCCGAGGCCCGGCACACCATCGTGAAGTTCCTGAACGAGGGTGACTGGACCGGCAAGACGCGGGTCGTCCGGGTCAACGACTGGACCACCCACTGGACGTACCGTGACGTCGTCACGGTCGTCGAGGGCGCGGGCCAGAACCTCGACTGCATCATGCTGCCGAAGGTGCAGGACGCCTCCCAGGTCGTCGCCCTGGACCTGCTGCTCACCCAGATCGAGAAGACGATGGGCTTCGAGGTCGGCAAGATCGGCATCGAGGCGCAGATCGAGAACGCCCAGGGTCTGAACAACGTCAACGAGATCGCCGCCGCCTCGCAGCGCATCGAGACGATCATCTTCGGCCCGGCCGACTTCATGGCATCCATCAACATGAAGTCGCTGGTCGTCGGCGAGCAGCCGCCCGGCTACCCGGCCGACGCGTACCACTACATCCTGATGAAGATCCTGATGGCCGCCCGCGCCAACGACCTCCAGGCCATCGACGGTCCCTACCTCCAGATCAAGAACGTGGACGGCTTCCGCGCGGTCGCCGGGCGCGCCGCCGCCCTGGGCTTCGACGGCAAGTGGGTGCTGCACCCGGGCCAGGTCGACGCCGCCAACGAGGTCTTCTCCCCCTCCCAGGAGGACTACGACCACGCCGAGCTGATCCTGGACGCGTACGAGTACTGCACGTCCGAGGCCGGCGGCAAGAAGGGCTCCGCGATGCTCGGCGACGAGATGATCGACGAGGCCAGCCGCAAGATGGCCCTGGTGATCGCCGGCAAGGGCCGCGCCGCGGGTATGCAGCGCACGTCCAAGTTCGAAGCCCCGGAGGCCTGACCACCATGCAGTTCGGACGTACGTACGAAGAGTTCGAGGTCGGGGCGGTCTACAAGCACTGGCCCGGAAAGACGGTCACCGAGTACGACGACCACCTCTTCTGTCTGCTGACCATGAACCACCACCCGCTCCACATGGACACAAACTATGCGGAGAAGACGACGGACTTCGGCAAGAACGTCGTCGTCGGGAACTACATCTACTCGCTGCTGCTGGGCATGTCCGTGCCGGACGTGTCGGGCAAGGCCATCGCCAACCTGGAGATCGAGTCGCTGCGGCACGTGGCGCCGACCTTCCACGGGGACACGATCTACGGCGAGACGACGGTCCTCGACAAGACCCCGTCCAGGTCCAAGTCGGACCGCGGGATCGTCTACGTCGAGACCAAGGGCTACAAGCAGGACGGCACGCTGGTCTGCGTGTTCCGCCGCAAGGTCATGGTCCCCACCGAGACGTACATCAAGGAGCGCGGCGGCGAGCAGCCCGGCCGCCCGGAGCTGAAGGCACAGGAGAAGTAGTCATGGCCCGACTCGCCCAGACCGCCGGTCTCACCGACGTCCAGCAGGAGATCGTCTCCACCGTCCGCGACTTCGTGGACAAGGAGATCATTCCGGTCGCCACCGAGCTGGAGCACCGCGACGAGTACCCCCAGGCCATCGTGGACGGCCTGAAGGAGCTCGGCCTCTTCGGCCTCATGATCCCCGAGGAGTACGGGGGTCTGGGCGAGTCGCTGCTGACCTACGCGCTGTGCGTGGAGGAGATAGCCCGCGGCTGGATGTCCGTCTCGGGCATCATCAACACGCACTTCATCGTGGCGTACATGCTCAAGCAGCACGGCACGCAGGAGCAGAAGGAGTACTTCCTCCCGCGGATGGCCCTCGGCGAGGTCCGGGGCGCCTTCTCGATGTCCGAGCCGGGCCTCGGCTCAGACGTGTCGGCGATCACCTCCAAGGCGGTCAAGGACGGCGACGAGTACGTCCTCAACGGCCAGAAGATGTGGCTCACGAACGGCGGCACGTCCACCCTCGTGGCCGTCCTGGTGCGGAGTGACGAAGGTCTCCCCGAGGGGTCCGCCCCGCACAAGTCGATGACGACCTTCCTCGTGGAGAAGGAGGCCGGCTTCGGCGAGGTGCGCCCGGGCCTCACCATCCCCGGCAAGATCGACAAGATGGGCTACAAGGGCGTCGACACGACCGAGCTCATCATGCAGGACCTGCGGATTCCGGCCAATCGCGTCCTCGGCGGCGTCACGGGCCGGGGCTTCTACCACATGATGGACGGCGTCGAGGTCGGGCGTGTCAATGTCGCCGCACGTGGCTGCGGTGTCGCCCAGCGTGCCTTCGAGCTGGGTGTTTCCTACGCCCAGCAGCGACACACCTTCGGCAAGCCCATCGCCCAGCACCAGGCCATTCAGTTCAAGCTGGCCGAGATGGCTACCAAGGTCGAGGCCGCACATGCGATGATGGTCAACGCAGCACGCAAAAAGGACTCCGGGGAACGAAACGACCTGGAGGCCGGGATGGCGAAGTACCTCGCCTCCGAGTACTGCAAGGAAGTGGTCGAAGACGCCTTCCGTATCCACGGCGGCTACGGCTTCTCCAAGGAGTACGAGATCGAGCGCCTCTACCGCGAGGCTCCGATGCTGCTGATCGGCGAGGGTACCGCCGAGATCCAGAAGATGATCATTGGTCGGCGCCTGCTCGAGGAGTATCGATTCCAGGGATGATTGTCCTGATAGGGGTGCTATCTCCAGGAAGGAGATCGCACCCCGTCAGCGGTGTTCAGCCGCCGACTCGGGTTCCGCCTTTCCCAGTTGCCACCGCCAACCGCTAGCATCGCCGGAAAGCCGCCGTCCCCCGTCACTGCGCGGCATCATCCGCTACGAAGGTCATTCATGCCCCACAGCCAAACCTCTGCACCTCGCGGCAGCGTCCGCCTCGCGCGCGGAGCATCGCCGTGGCTCCTGCCGACCGTCGCCACCGCGGCACTCAGCCTGGCACGTGCGCGCCGATCCAGGGGCGCTGCCGCGCTCGCCGTGCCCGCCACCGCTCTCGCGGCGGGCATGCTGTGGTTCTTCCGCGATCCCGAGCGGGAGATCACACAGGGTCGCGTCATCTCCCCGGCCGACGGCGTGGTGCAGAGCATCATGCCGTGGAAGGACGGGCGCACCCGCGTCGCGATCTTCATGAGCCCGCTCAATGTCCACGTCAACCGTGCCCCGCTCGCGGGCACGGTGACGTCGGTCGAGCACATCCCGGGCGGGTTCGTCCCGGCGTTCAACAAGGAGAGCGAGAACAACGAGCGCGTTGTCTGGCACTTCGACACCGAACTGGGCGACATCGAGATGGTGCAGATCGCCGGCGCCGTCGCGCGGCGCATCGTGCCGTACCTCCCGCAGGGCACCAAGGTGGAGCAGGGCGAGCGGATCGGCCTGATCCGCTTCGGCTCGCGCGTCGACATCTACCTTCCGGAAGGCGTGGACGTCGCGGTCGAGGTGGGCCAGAAGACCACCGCGGGGGTGACTCGAATTGACCGTGATTGATCCAGAGACACAGACCGGCTGGGTGCCGGAGGCCGTCGAGGACGAGGACGACGCGGAGGACATGCCGCTGTCACTGAGGCTGTCGATAGCGGACACCCTCACCCTCGGCAACGCCACCTGCGGGTTCATGGCCGTGTACTTCACGACCACGGGCATCCTCATCCCGCACCTGACCGGCAGCGAGGTCGGCGGCATGGCGCGGCACAGCGCCGCCACCGCCGTCATCCTGATGCTGCTGGCCGCGGTCTTCGACCTGTTCGACGGCCTGGTGGCCCGCAAGCTGCGCTCCTCGCCAATGGGCGCGGAGCTGGACAACCTGTCCGACCTGATCAGCTTCGGGCTCGCCCCCGCGTACTTCGTGCTGGTCTACGGGATGGTCGCCGACGACGCGCACCAGAAGGTCTCGGCGGTCGCCGCGGTGGTGGTGCTGCTCGCGGTGGTGCTCAGGCTCGCCAGATTCTCCTGCGTCACGATGAAGGACGGCATGTTCCAGGGCATGCCGAGCCCCTTCGGGGCGCTCACGGTCGTCTCGATCGTGCTGCTGGAGATGCCGTTCATCCCCACCCTGCTGGCGATCATCGGCACGGCGTGGCTGATGGTGAGCCGGGTGGAGTACCCCAAGCCGCGCGGCGTCCTCGCCGTCGCCATGCTCAGCTGGATCGTCTCGGCGATGGCCATGCTCGCCGCCTGGGCCTTCGACGCTCCGGGCGGTGGCCTGCTGCTGCAGACCGGCTGCGTGCTCCAGGTGGTCGTGGGCGCCGTCATCCCCCTCTTCGCGACGGCGCGCAGGGTCAACACGATCCGCGACAACCGGCGCGAGGCGCGAGCGGCCCAGCTGCCGTAGTCAGTCTCGACGAGTGAAGGGCCCGGGCACCGTGAGGTGCCCGGGCCCTTCACCGTCCCCGGGCCGCTCCTCCCCGGGCTGCCGGGCTGCCGGACTGCCGGACTGCCGGACTGCCGGACTGCCGGACTGCCGGACTGCCGGCGATTATCCTGACGGCCCGCCGCCTCACCCGAGGCAATGCGACCACCGTAATGCTGATCACTGCTGCGATGCCGCACCGTTCAGGGCATGGCTGAAACGCTCGTACTCAGAATCCCTGGACGGCAGCAACCCCGATTTGACCATACCCATACCGATTTCCAATTCTGCCTCTTCGTCGCCGCACTCAAGTCCGCACTGAATCACCTCCGCAACCATTTCGATGGTATTCGCCTTGAATATGGAGCCGCTGTCCACCTGGTAGAACCAAGCCTCGTAGACGACGGAACCATCAATCACCACGTCCCAAAGCTCGCAAAAATGCAGCACACCTTCTTCGTCTGCCACCTCCGAAGACGACACGCGTTCCGCAGCGGGCAGGTCCTCTCCGTCGTAGGCAACGCCACACAATCCAAGCTGCTCAACCTGGGCTGGAGTCAGTTGTTCTACAGACGTAATCTTGCGCATATTTGTGAAGTCAGCCATGCATGGACGGTATCAATCCGGTCAGGTGCAGGCGGAGGTCCCGAAGAAGAAAAGGCGGACTGCCTGACTCGCCGAAGCCCTTGGGCGGTGGCCTCGGACACGCCAGGGGACAGCGCAAACGAGGGGTCCCGGCGGGCATACCGCCGGGACCCCTCGTCACAGTGTCGCAGCCTCGTGGCCGCTCAGCCGGTCTGCCGGCCGGGAGGTCAGCCGCCGAAGGTGAAGCCCTCGGCCTCGTCGGCCGCCGTCGCCTCACGCACGGCCTTCAGTCCGCCCTTCTCCTTGGCGTCCGGCTTCATGATCACCGACTCGCGGGTGGACGGCAGGGCCGGGTCCGAGAAGTTGTGCGTGATGCCGAACTTCGTGTCGTGCGCGTCGAAGCTCTTCAGCGCCTTGGCGATGCCCTCCCGGGTCAGGTCCTTGTCGGCGCAGGCCTTCTCCAGGACCGCGCCGAAGAGCGAGCCCGTGGTCCAGCCGGAGACGACGCCCTGGTCCAGGCTGTCCTTCGGGTACGCGGCGGCGTACTTCTTCGCCAGCTCCGCCGGGCCCGGCTCGTCGGAGCCGATGGGCAGGACCGAGGCGGCGAGGTAGAAGTCCTTGGTGAGCGCCGGACCCGCCTGGGTCTTGAGCAGCTGCGGCGAGAACGTCGAGTTGTTGCCGATGACGGGCACGTTGAACTTGCCGGCCGCGGCGACGCCGACCAGAGAGGCCGCCTGGCGGGGTCCCGCGCTGAGCACGATGGCCTTGACGCCGGCCTTCTTCAGTGCCGCGACCTGCGCGGACATGTCGTTGTCCGTCGGCTTGATCTTCTGCTCGACGACGGTCAGCCCGGCCTTCTTCGCGGCGTACTTGGATCCCGCGAGCGCGTTCTCGCCGAAGTCGCCCTCGAAGTAGACGTGACCGATCTTGTCACCCTTCTTGATCCGCTTCTCGGAGAGCAGGAAGTCGACGGCGTTGATCGTCTCGATGTCGTACGTGGCGCCGACGACCCGGATGTACTCGCTGCCGAGCAGCGAGGCCGACCAGGCCTGCGGCAGGACGAGCCCCTTGTCCTTGCCGTCGATGCGGTCCTCCAGGGCCGCGACGAATGGCGAACCGATGAACTGGACGAAGCCCAGCACGTCGGGCTCCAGCTCGGTGTAGCCGGCGAGCGCCTTCTGCGGGTCGTAGCCGTGGTCGCGCACGGTCAGCTCGACCGTGCGGCCGCAGATGCCGCCCTTGCCGTTGACCTCCTTGGCCCACAGCTGCTGGGCCTGCGTGACGCTCTTGCCGAGGGAGGCGTAGACACCCGTCATGTCGGTGAGCACACCGAGGTTGATCTTGTCGGCGGTCACCCCGACCCCGGTCTTCACACCGTCGGCGCCCTTGTCGCCTCCGTCGCCCTCCGGCTTGGCCTTCGAGCTGCAGCCGGCCAGGGCGGTGGCGAGGGCCAGGACGGTGGCCACCGTCGCCGTGCGGATACCCGTCGTACGCTTCATGCTTGCTTCTCCCTCTTCATGCGACCGGCCAGGCCGGCGAGCTTCAAACGACCTGTCAGGCCGCCGGGCAGGAACAGCACCACCGCGACCACGGCGGCGCCGTACAGATATCGGGACGCCTCACCCGGTGCGATTCCGCCCGTACCGGGGGCGGAGACCAGCGGGAGGGTGTCGCTGTAGCGGGTGAGCAGTTGGGGCAGCAGCGAGACGAACGCCGCGCCGAGGACGGCACCCGCGACCGTGCCGAGTCCTCCGATCACGATCATTGCGAGGTACTCGAGGGAAAGGATCATGCCGAAGTACTCGGGCACGGTCCGCTGGAAGACCAGGGCGAGGAGTACACCCGCCAGGCCCGCGTACATCGAGGACAGCACGAACACCGCCGCCCTCTGGCGTGCCACCGGCACGCCCATCACACCCGCCGCGATCCGGTGGTCGCGGATGGCGTTCATGGCACGGCCGGGACGCCCGCGCAGCACGCCGCGGGCGAAGAGCCCGCAGCCGAGCAGCACCAGCAGACCGACGTACCACAGCTTCTCGACGGCACCGAACGGCACGGCAAGGACCATGAGTTCGCTGTCGTCGAAGTCCAGGCCGAAGAGCGACAGGGTCGGCACGGACCGCCCGTTGTAGCCGCCGGTCACCTCGTCGGCATTGAAGAGCACATGCTGGCCGATGAAGATCAGCGCCAGGGTGGCGATGCCCAGGTAGGCGCCGGACAGCCGGCTCGCGATGGGGCTGAACAGCCCGCCCGCGGCCCCGGCGAGTGCCACGGCCAGCACGGCCGCGAGCCAGCCGGGCAGACCGAGGCCCGCCAGTCCGTCCTCGCCGTCGCCCGCGAAGACGCAGTAGCCGTACGCGCCGATCGCGAGGAAGAAGGCGTGGCCCATGGAGAGCTGCCCCGTGGCCCCGGTCAGCAGGTTGAGGCCGATGGCGCCGATCCCGGCGGCCATCGCGAACAGCCCGGCCTGGAGCCAGAAGCCGTCGAGGTAGAGCGGCAGGGCGAGCAGCAGCAGGGCTGCGCCTGCCCAGAGGTAGGTGCGCGGTGCGCGCAGCAGCTCAGACACGGGAGGGCTCCTTCGTGCCGAACAGTCCGGCCGGACGGACCAGCAGGATCGCGACCATCACCAGGTAGGGCGCGAGGTCGCCGATGCCGCGGCCGAGGAAGGACAGTTCGCTCTGGTACCCGGTGACCAGGGACTCGGTGACGCCGACGATCAGACCGCCGACGAGTGCGCCGGTGGTGGAGTCCAGCCCGCCGAGGATCGCGGCGGGGAACGCCTTCAGCGCGGCGAGCGAGGTGGCCCGTTCGAGTCCCGGTGTCGGGAAGACGGTCAGGAACAGCGCGGCCACCGCGGCGAGCGAGCCGGCCACGGCCCAGGCCGAGGCCGACACCCGCCCGAGGCGTACGCCCATCAGGGCCGCCGTCTCGGGGTTCTCGGCCGTGGCCCGCATGGCCACGCCCCAGGAGGTGAACCGGAACGCGAGCAGGAAGGCCGTGATGAGCAGTCCGGCGGCGAGGAACGCGGCGATCCGGGTCTGTGCGATGGACACCGGGCCGAGCTCGACGACCGCGTCGCCCCAGGGGTCGCCGAGGGCCAGCACGTCGGTGCCGATACGGCGGGTGAGCTCGGTGGTCAGCAGGATGTCGACGCCGATCGTGACGATGGCGAGGACGCTCTGGTCGGAGCCCCGGTAGCGGCGCATGACCAGGTACTCGATGCCCGCGCCGACGATGGCTGCGCCCCCGGCCCCGACCGCCAGCGCGAGCCAGAAGCCGATGTCGTCGTGGAGTACGGCGACCAGGTAGCCGCCCGCGAGGAGCAGCGACGCATGGGCGAAATTGACGACCTCGGTCGCCTTGAAGATCACGACGAATCCGAGCGCGATCAGTGCGTACACCGATCCGACGGACAGGCCGTTCAGGACGAGTTCGACGAACGTCGTCACGAGTCACTCTCCGCTCCGAGGTAGGCGCGCACGACGGCGGGATCGTTCTGCACCTGGGCAGGCGTCCCGTCAGCGATGCGCCGACCGAAGTCCAGTACGGTCACGGAGTCCGCGAGCCGCATCACCACTCCCATGTCGTGTTCGACCAGGACGATTGATATGCCGAGTCCGTCGCGCACACCGGCGACGACGGCCGCCGCGTGGCGGCGTTCCTCACCGGTCATGCCGGCGACGGGCTCGTCGAGCAGCAGCAGCTTGGGCTCCATGCACAGCGCGCGGCCGAGTTCGACCAGCTTCTGCAGCCCGTAGGGAAGTCCGCCGACACGTGCCGTGAGGTGCTTCTCCAGGCCGACGAACTCGGCGATCTCGCGTACGCGCTCGCGGTGCCGGCGTGCCTCGCGCACGGCGGAGGGCAGCCGCAGGCCGGAGGCGACGAATCCGGCCTTCGTCAGCCGGTGCCGGCCGAGCATCAGGCTGTCCTCGACGGTGGCGTGCGAGGGCAGGGCGAGGTTCTGGAAGGTGCGTGCCACTCCGAGTCCGGCGATCCGGTGCGGCGAGAGCCCGGTCAGTTCGTCCGGGCCGAAGCGCACACTTCCGGAGGTGGCCCGGTAGACGCCGGACAGCACGTTGAAGGTGGTCGACTTGCCCGCGCCGTTCGGTCCGATGACGGCGTGGACCGTGCCGGGAGCCACCGTGAAGGAGATCCCGTCGAGCGCGGTGAGCCCGGCGAAGCGGACGGTGACGTCCTCCACGACGAGCGGCGGAACGGATTGCGGGCCGTCGTCGGCCGTGGCGGGGCTGCCCGTCCCGGTCCCCTCCGGCGTGGTGGTCTCGGTCCCGGACGCCTCCGGCGCCGAGTCCTCGGCCGGAGCCGGTTCACGGTCCGCCCCGGGGGCCGGTGCCGCTCCCCCGTCGGTGTCCGCCGCCGAGGCGGAAACCCGGTCCTCCGCGGGGTCCGTGTCCCCGACGGGCCTGATGCCGTCGCGTGTCATGCGACCCACCTCCTGAGGGTCGGCGCCTGCTGCTCCGCGCCGTCCGCGTCGGCGGCGGCCTCCTCGTCGACGACGCCGAGGTAGCGGCGGCGCACCTCGTCGGAGGCGGCGAGTTCGTCGGCGGGGCCTTCGAGGGTGACCTCGCCGACCTCCAGCACGTAGGCGTGTGTGGCCATCCGCAGGGCGAGCGCCGCGTTCTGCTCCACGAGCAGGACCGACGTGCCCTGGGCGTTGATCTCCGCGACGGTCTCGGCGATACGGGCCGCCATCAGCGGGGCGAGCCCCAGCGAGGGCTCGTCCAGCAGGATCAGCTTGGGCGCGGCCATCAGGGCCCGGCCCACGGCCAGCATCTGCTGCTCCCCGCCGGAAAGCAGTCCGGCGTGCTGGTGGGCCCGCTCCGCGAGCACCGGGAACAGCTCGTGCACCCGGTCCAGCGCCTTCTTCACCGCCGTCCGGCCGCCCCGGGCGCCCAGCGCGCCGGCCCGCAGGTTGTCCGCCACCGACATGCGGGCGAACACCTGCCGTCCCTCGGGGACCTGCACCAGACCCGACTCGACCACCCTCGACGGGTGCAGCGTGTCGAGCCGCCGTCCCCCGAAGGTGACGGTGCCCTCGGTGACGGCACCTCCGTGGAACCGCAGGGTGCCCGATATCGCTCGCAGCAAGGTCGACTTGCCCGCTCCGTTGCCGCCGAGTACGGCGACGACCGCACCCGCCGGTACGTCGAGCGAGGCACCGCGCAGCGCACGCACCGGCCCATACCCCACGGACAGCCCACGGATCTCCAGCGACATCGCGGACTCCGCTCCCGGCATCAGTTGCTCCTTTCACTGCCCTCGGCGCACAGACGAGCACCAGCGGGGGCGGTCAGTCCACGCCCCTCGGGGGAATCGCTGCCGGTGACCAGCGGCGGGACCGTCCCGTTGTGCACGCGCACAAGACCCCGCACGGCACGGCTCCGGGTCGCCGGGCCGGTGGCATCCTCACCAGCCATGAGCGGTCACCGAACACGCACCGACCGCGAGTGGTCCGTACTGGTGGCCGCTTCGCAGGTGCTCCTGGAGCGGACGCCGGTGCTCACCGACCGGCTCTTCGAGGAGCTGCAGTCGCATTCACCCGCGTACGACGAGGCGGTGCCGAGGGACGAGCACTGGCGGCAGACGAACGAGGCGCTGAAGTACGGCATCGAGGCGCTGGCCGCCGGCCGGACCGCCCCGCGGCGCGATCTGGAGTACGCGCAGCGGCTGGGCCGGCGGCGCGCCGAGCAGGGGCTCGCGCTGGACCTGCTGCTGCACGCGTACCGGCACGCCGGCTTTCTGGTGTGGGAGGCGCTGCTGGAGATCGTCTCCGAGACGGACCCGGACTCGCTGCCGGTGCTGGTGCACCTGGCCGCCCAGATGTGGGCGGCCGTGGACCAGCAGGCCGCGGCGGTCACCGATGCCTACCGGGCGACGGAGCATGCCATGCTGCGACGAAGTGACGAGCGCGTACAGGCCCTGCTCGACGCGCTGCTCGAGGGCCGGTCGACACCGGGCCTGGTGACGCGGGCCGCGGCCGGCCTGGATCTGCCGGAGCACGGCCGCTACGCGGTGGTGGTGCTGCGGATCGACCCGTCCCGCTCGGTGCGGCGGATCCCGGCCGCCGCCGGCATGCGGTTCGTGTGGCGGATGCGCACCGAGTACGAGGCCGCCGTGGTCGCCCTCGGCGAGTCGGCGGAGCTCGGGGACCTGGTCACGGAGCTGGACGGCCACGGCATCCGCGGGCCCGGCGGGATCAGCCCGGTCGTGGACGGGCTGGCGGAGCTGGGCCGGGCCCGGCGCTTCGCCGAACTCGCGCTGCGCACCGGCGGGGCGGCGCCCGAGGGGTTCGTCCGGCTCGACCAGCGGCTGCCGACCGCTCTCGTGGTGAGCCAGCCGGAACTGGCGGCGCGGCTGCTGGCGGACGTGTTCGGGCCGCTGCTCGAACTGGAACCGGCGGACCGGGCGGTGCTGGTGGAGACGCTGGACGCGTGGCTGGAGTGCGAGGGCTCCGCGGGGCGGGCCGCCACGCGGCTGTACTGCCACCGCAACACCGTCTTCAACCGGCTGCGGCGCCTGGAGCAGTTGACGTCGAGGTCGCTGTCCCGGCCGCGGGACCTGATCGAGATGACGCTGGCCCTGGACGCGTTCCGGCTCACGGAGGCGTGATGCCCCGGCGGTGCCGGGAGGCCGGTCACGGGCCGGGGGGAAGGAGTAATGTCGGGACGTTCCCGGCAGAAGGAGTTCGTGACGTGCCCGGCCCCCATGTCCCCCGTCCCACGCTGGAAGCGGTCGCGGCCCGCGCCGGGGTGTCCCGCGCCACGGTGTCCCGAGTGGTCAACGGCGGTGCGGGCGTGCGGAAGTCGCTTCAGGAGAAGGTCAACCGGGCGGTCACGGAGCTGGGGTACGTGCCGAACATCGCCGCCCGGACCCTGGTGACCCGGCGGACCGGGGCGATCGCGGTGGTCATAGCCGAGCCGGAGACGAGGGTCTTCTCCGACCCGTTCTTCGCCCAGCAGCTGCGCGGGATCAGCCGCGAACTGTCGGCGCAGGACCAGCAGTTGGTGCTGCTGCTGATCGAGGGCAGCGACGACTACGAGCGGGTGGGCCGCTATCTGTCGGCGGGGCATGTGGACGGCGCGCTGATGTTCTCGCTGCATCAGGACGACCCGCTGCCGTCCATGGCGGGATCGGCCGGCCTGCCGACCGTCTACGGCGGCCGGCCCGACTGGCCCGCACGGCAGGGTGAGCGCCCGCCGCTGTACGTCGACACGGACAACCGGGACGGTGCGCGGCAGGCCGTGCGCCACCTGCTGGAGCGGGGGCGCCGCCGGATCGGCGTCATCACCGGCCCCCTCGACCAGGCCTCGGCCCTCGACCGGCTGGCCGGGTACCGGGACGCGCTGTCGGGGGTCGCCGAACCCCTCGTCGCGCAGGGTGACTTCACCGCCGAGGGCGGCGAGCGGGCCATGGCCGACCTGCTGGCCCGCGCCCCCGGGCTCGACGCGGTGTTCGCGGGCTCCGACCTGATGGCCTCGGGTGCCCTGCGCACCCTGCGGGCCCGGGGCAAGCGGGTGCCCGAGGACGTCGCCGTCGTCGGCTACGACGATCTGGGCCCGGCGGCCTGGGCCGATCCGCCGCTGACGACGGTCCGCCAGGACGTCGAGGAGATGGGCCGCGTCATGGCCCGCCTGCTGATGACCCGCCTCGCGTCCCCGGACGCGGATCTGGAGCCGGTGGTCACACCGGCCCGGCTGATCGTGCGCGAGTCGAGCTGACCGGGTCGGCCGGGCCCGGCCGACCGGGCCCGGCCCGCGGCGGATCGGATGCGGCGGGCGGACGTCCGGCCACGTCGCGCGACGGCCCGCGCCGCGCGGCGCCGGTTCCGCCTCAGACGCGCGCGTCGGCCGCGAGCACGGTGAAGGCCGACCATGCGTCGGAGGACACGGCGAGCGGACGCCTCCGGGTGTCCTTCGAGTCCCTGACGAGCACGCCGTCGGCACGCACGGCCACCTCGACGCAGTTGTCGCCGGAGCTGCCGCTGTAGCTGCTCTTGAGCCAGACCAGTCCCGTTGCGCTCATCATGCTCCTCGCATCTGCTCCAGCAGGCTTACCGTGGCTTCGCGGCCGAGGGCCTGCGAGCGCAGCTTGCCATAGCGCTGAAGCATCGCGCTGACGTCTTTCGGCGAAGTGATCAGAATACTCGACTGCTGGCCCTCGGAGTACCCCACCCAGTCGTGCTGCCGAGTCTCTGCCAGGTACATCAGGCCGTCAATACCGGCGTGGTCGTACTGGCACAGAGGCATGACCTGAATTTCGACGTTTCGCAGTCTGCCCACTTCCAGCAAGTGGTCCAGCAGGTGCTGCGCCACTTCTGGTCCGCCCATCTGGCGCATCAGCAGCGCCTGTTCGATGACGAAACTGAACGCCGTGTTCGGCCTCTCGGTCAGGAGCCGCTGTCTCTCCATCCTTGCGCACACCTGCTGCTCGATCTGCTCCTCGGACAGCGGCGGCAGTCTGCGCTCGAAGATCGCCCTGATGTACGGCTCGGGCTGCAACAGCCCGGGAATCGCCCGGCATTCGTACGCGTACAGCGAGATCGCGTCCTCCTCGATCACGGCCCACTGCCGGAACCAGGAGGCCAGTCCCGCCTTCCGGGTCAGGCTCCGGGCCGCTGCGGTGAGGACGCGGGCCGCGGTCGGGCCGAGGACCTCCTCCGAGCGTTCGACGAGGTCCCTCGGCGGGAACCTCTTGCCCTGCTCGATCTTGGCGATGTAGGCCGCCGAGTACTGGACCCGTGGCGCGAACTGCTCCTGTGTGAGGCGGGCTTCGTCCCGCAATGCCTTGAGGACCGCGCCGAAGGTCTTGAGACTGTCCGACAACTCCGGCTCGCCGTTGGTTCCGCCTCCGGTCCAGTGATCCGCCGCCATGACAACCGCCGCCCTTCGTACCCGTCCCCGTGCCCGCACCCTTGCCGACCGGTACAACGGCACCGGCCGCCACGGTCACGGCTCGTCACCCACCCAGTCCGGAAGCGCGGCCGGTACAAGGGATTCTGTATCGGCGGCACCGCGCCGACCTGGCGTTCTCCCGGAAAACCGGGCAGCGGCGCCCACACCTCACCGCCAGGCGTGCATCACCGTACGTACGTTCCCGTGCCCGGCGGGCAGTCGGGCAGTCGGGCAGTCGGGCAGTCGGGCCGACTGATCCGGCACAGCGCGGGCTGTATCGGTGCCGTCCCTGTCACCGGCCTCGCGGCCCGGGAACCCTGGGCGCATGATCGCCCCTCACATCCCCGCACGCGTCGCCGTACCCACGTTCACGCAGCGCTTCTCCGCGACCAGGCGCGGAGCCCGGCTCGCCCGGCTGCTCGCCGCGCACCAGCTCACCGTCTGGGGCCACGTCCACGGAACGCCGCTCTTCAACTCGGTCACGCTCGTCGTCGCGGAGCTCGCCTCGAACGCCGTACTTCACGGCCTCGTGCCCGGCCGGGACTTCACCCTCCGCCTCACCCATGACGATGAGCGGTGCCTGATCCGGATCGAGGTCTCCGACACGCACCCCGCCCTCCCGGTACGCCTCGAAGCGACTGACGAAGAGGACCGCGGACGCGGCCTGCTGCTCGTCGACGCGCTGGCGGCACGCTGGGGCGTGACCGACCGCAACGGCCCCGGCAAGACGGTCTGGGCCGAGTGCGCGCTCCCCCGCAGCGGCGAGTCGATGTGAGCCGGGGTCGGGTGCGGTGGCTGTGCGGGGTCGCCTTGAACCGGTGTTGTGCGGGGTGCGGGTACGGGGCCGCCCGTGGGCCGGGATTGTGTGCGGGCCCGTGCCGCCCCTCAAGGGCGCCCTCCGGTCGTCGCGTTCCGCGATTTCCGCTGCGCTCCAACCCTTGACCGCCGCCCCGTTCCCGCAGGAAGGCTCTTGCCGGGCGGCCCCGGGAGCGGACGGGTCCCGACCCTCGGGTGGGGTCGCTCCGGTTTCGTTCCCGGCCGCCGGGCCGGACGGGGTGCGGGCGCGAGCCCGCAGGGCGGCTGCTGTGGTCAATTCGGCCCCGTCTCGGTGCCTGCGGAAACGGCCTGGGCGGGGCGCACCGGCCCGGCCGTTGAGGTTCGGGGTGAATGTGGGCTCATACTCCCCTCTGAAACAGGCATATCGGGCGCCTGGAGTGCTTTTTGAGCCCGCATTTGAAACCCGAACCGATACCCACCCTTCAAAACCCCCGCAGCAGGATCTCTCCACCCCGGCCGATGCTGCCGCCCGCGGCCCGCACCGAGAGGCACGGGCCGCCCGTGCCCGATTCCGTGCACCCTGCCGGGGCCGGGCGAACCGGGGCCGGGCCGACCGCTGGAGCCCCCGGGCACCGAACCGGGTGCAGGCACCGGGACGGGGCGGACGACCCGCCGGAGCCGAGGTGTCCCGGGCCATGTGCCCGCGGCCCGAGCCCGGACGGGGCGCGGACGGCCCGTCCGGCCGGGGGCTACGACGCGGATGACTCCAGGTCCTCGTACGCCTCGTCCGCCCGCTCCGCGGACGCCCGCTTCTCCGGCAGCTCCGCCGCCAGGGCCGCCGCGGCCTGGACCATGGGCAGGGCCAGCAGCGCGCCCGTGCCCTCACCCACCGTGACGCCGTGGTCGAGCAGTGGCTCGAGCGCGATCCGGTCCAGTGCCTTGGCCTGCGCGGGCTCCCCGCTCAGCTGCCCCGCCAGCCACCAGTCCGGCGCCCGGAAGGCCACCCGCTGCGCCACCAGGGCGCAGGCGGCCGACACCACCCCGTCGAGGATGACCGGCATCCGCCGGACCGCACTCTGCAGCAGGAAGCCCGTGATCGCGGCCAGATCGGCGCCGCCCGTCACCGCCAGCAGTTCCAGCTGCTCGCCGAGCACCGGGCGGGCCCGCCGCAGGCTGTCCCGGATCGCCCCGCACTTGCGCATCCACGCCAGGTCGTCGATGCCGGCGCCGCCGCGCCCCGTCACCACCGAGGCGTCCGTGCCGCACAGCGCCGCGATCAGCGTGCCGGCCGGGGTCGTGCCGCCCACGCTCACATCACCGAGCACCACCAGATCGGTGCCCGAGTCCGCCTCCTCGTCGGCGACGGCCATTCCCGCACGGAACGCCTGCTCGGCCTCCTCGACGGTCAGCGCGTCCTCGATGTCGATCCGCCCGGAACCGCGCCGCACCCGATGCCGTACGACGTCCGCGGGCAGCAGCCCGGCGTCGCAGTCCAGCGCCATGTCGACGACCCGAACCGAGGCCCCGTACCGGCCGGCCAGTACCGCGACCGGGCTCTCCCCGTCGAGGATGCCGCGCACCAGGGTGTGGGCCGTGCCGGCCTGCCTGGCCGACACGCCGAGCGCGGCGATGCCGTGGTCCCCGGCGAACAGCACCACCCGCGGGCGTTCGATCGGCCTGACCGGCACCCGGCCCTGGGCGGCCGCCAGCCACTCGCCCAGTTCGTCCAGCCGTCCCAGCGCCCCGGCCGGTACGGCGAGCCGCTCCCTGCGTTCCTCGGCATCGCGCCGCACGCCGCTGTCGGGGCGTTCGATCAGATCGGAGAAGTCGTCGAGATTCAGCGAGCTCATTCGCCGAACAGTACCGGGCAGTCCCGGCCGCGGTCCGTCCGGCTCGGGCCCCGGCGGACTGCCCGCGCGCCCCTGGAAGACCTCCGGGAGGACCCCCGCGGCCCGCCGCCCGCCAGGACCGCCCCGGACCCTCAGCCGCGCAGCGCGAGCGGCTGCCCCGCGACGACCAGCAGCACGTGTTCGCACTCCCCGGCGACCGCCGTGTTCAGCCGCCCCAGCTCGTCGCGGAACCGGCGCCCGGAAGCCGTCGCGGGCACCACCCCGGAGCCGACCTCGTTGCTCACGGCGACCACGGTCCGCCGTGTCGCCCGTATCGCGGCCACGAGCCGGGCCACCTCCCCGGCCAGCGACTTCTGTCCTCCGTCCGCCCAGGTCTCGTCGTCCCACGCGCCCACCCGGTCCATCGCGTCCGTCAGCCACAGCGACAGGCAGTCGATGAGCAGCGGCGGCCCGTCGGCCTCCAGCAGCGGTACGAGATCGCAGGTCTCCGTGGTGCGCCAGGAGCCCGGCCGGCGCTCCCGGTGGGTCCTGACCCGGTCCGTCCACTCCGGGTCGCCGTCGCGTGTCCCGCCCGTCGCCACGTACACGACTGCGGGGAACGTCTCCAGCCGCCGCTCCGCCTCGAAGGACTTTCCCGACCTGGCGCCGCCGAGCACGAGCGTGCGGCGCGGTACGTCGGGGACGGCGTGGTACTCGCCGACGACCAGCGTGGCGCCGTCCGGCACCGCCCGCGCGCCCGCCGCCGCGAGCCGGCGCCGCAACTCGTCGCCGGGCGGCACGTCGTGGTCGATGTGGACCCCGATGACATCCGTCGTCGGTCCCACCGCGTCCGCCGCGCGCAGCCGCGCCAGCGCGTCCGGCCGCCCCAGGACGTCCAGCACCACCATGTCGTACGCGCCCCGGCCGCCCCTCTCCCCGGCGACGGCCGCGCCCGGCGGGAGGTACAGCAGCCGCTCGCCCTCCGGCCCCGTCACCTCGTAGCCCGTGCCGGGCGAGTCGAGGGCCACCGCCCGCACCCGGTGGCCGCTCAGCAGCGACAGCCGCCGTCCGTCGGGCACCCGGCCCGCGCCGGGCAGTCCCGCCGGGATCTCCATGGGCGGTCCGTCGTGCGGATGCGACAGCAGCACCTGCTGCACCCCCATGAGGGTGTGCCCGGCGCGGGCCGCGGCGAAGGCGGCACCCGGCGTCAGATCGAGCAGCACCACCCCGTCCACGAGCAGCGCGGTGGCCGCGCGTGCGGCGTCGCCGAGCGCGGTCGCGCACACGGCGCAGGGGCAGTCGGGGCGGGGCAGGCCGCCGGGGGCTCCGGTGCCGAGCAGAGTGACTTCCACGCAATGATCCTCCCGCGTCCGTGTGGGTGGTGCGCGCCCGGATAGGCTTCCAGCAGGACATTGGCGGGACACGGGAGGCGTACATGGCGTGGACGTGGCGGTTCGAGAAGGCCGACGGCACGGAGACGGAACCGTCGGTGCAGCCCGAGGACTTCACCACCCAGGGCGACGCCGAGTCCTGGATCGGCGAGTACTGGAAGGATCTCCTCGAAGGCGGCGCGGACCGGGCCACGCTGCTCGAGGACGGCAAGGAGATCTACGGGCCGATGAGCCTGCACGCCGAGTAGGCCAGGCCCGGTGACCCGGCCCTGAGCGACGGGCCCGGTGACCCGGCCCCGCGCGACGCCCGTGCCCGCCGCACCCCCAGGGGCCCGGCGGGCGCGGGCACGCCCGGGACCGGCCCGGCGCCCGCCCCGCGGCGTCACAGTTCGCCGAGGGTGACCTCGACGGTCCTCTCGTCGCCGTTCCTTTCGTACGTCAGCTCCACCCTCTCTCCCGGCCGGTGCGCGGCCAGCGCCTCCGAGAGGTCGTGCAGCGTCCTGATCGCGGTGTCGCCGATCGCCGTGACGACGTCCCCGGACCTCAGGCCCGCCCGCTGCGCCGCCCCGCCCTCCTGGACCTCGACGACCGCCACACCGGACGGCCGGAAGTCGTCGTCGACGACGGTGCGCGCGGTGACGCCGAGCGCGGCCCGTCCCGACTCGGTGACTTCCCCGGTCTCGATGATCTGCCCGGCGATGTTCCTGACGGTGGAGGAGGGGATGGCGAAGCCGATGCCGGCCGCCTGGCCGCCGCCGAGGCCCGGATCGGTCGCGGCGAGCGTCGGGATGCCGATGACCTCGCCATCCAGGTTGACCAGCGCGCCGCCGCTGTTGCCCGGGTTGATCGCCGCCGACGTCTGCACCATGTTGGCGAGGGTCGTGCCCGTACCGCCGCTGTCCGCGCTCTGGGTGACGGTGCGTCCCACGGCGGAGACGATGCCCTGGGTGACGCTGCTGGACAGCCCCAGCGGATTGCCCATGGCCATGACGATCTGGCCGACCTCCACCTCGGCCGAGTCGCCGAAGGCGGCGGGCCTGAGCCCCTTGGGCACGCGGTCCAGCTTCACCACGGCGAGATCCTGCTGCGGGTAGGCGCGGACGAGCCTCGCGCCGATGGTGTCCTCGCCCACGGCCAGCGTGACCTGGAACGCCGTGCTGTCGCCGACCACATGGGCGTTGGTGACCACATGGCCCTCGCGGTCGTACACGACTCCCGAGCCGACACCCTCGCGGGCGTTGATCTGGACGACGGACGGCAGCACGTCCTCGACGACTCTCAGATAGTCGTCCTCCAGAGCGTTGGCCGCGCCGGAGGCGGTCCGCCCGGCCCCGGCCGACCGCCCCGGACCGGTCCCGGCCCCCGAGCCGCCGTCCCCGGAGCAGCCGGCGAGAAGCGTCACGGCGGCGGTGGCGGAGACGATGAGCGGCACGAGCGGGGTACGGGCGCGACAGCGGTCCATGCCCGAAGTATCACCGTCCGCTCACGGCCGGGTCCTCCGGTGAGCGGCCGAACAGGGGGCCGCCGGGCAGCCCGGGGACCGGCCGGGAGAAGGGCTCAGCCCCGCACCCCGCAGAGGTGCAGCAGCGCCGCCACCCCGCGGTAGGGGTCAGTCCGCCCCGCGCGCTCCTCGGCGGCCAGCAGCCGGTCCAGTTCGTCGGCCGCGGGCAGCTCCACCTCGTTGCCGACGTTGTCCGTGAACACCCGCACCCCGTACCAGGCGTGCAGCGGCGCCCCGATCCCGCTGAGGGTGTCCGTCATCGACTCCAGCCGGTCGGCCCGCACCCGCAGCCCCAGCCGGTTGGTGTACGTGTCGCCCGCGAAGGCGTCGAGCGCGCCCTTCCAGTCACCCGCGAGGCCGGGCCGCATGGCGAGCGCGTCGCCGTTGCGCACCAGCAGCGAGAGCAGCCCGCCGGGCGCCAGCATCCTCGCCAGCCCGGCCAGCATGGCGTCCCGCTCCTCGACGTACATCAGAACGCCGTGGCACAGCACCACGTCGAAGCTGCCGGGCAGGAAGTGCACCCCGGTCTCCCGGCCGTCGCCCTCCAGCAGCCGCACCCGCTCCCGTATGCCTTCGGGTTCGCCGGACAGCGCCTCCCGCGCGGCCTTCAGCATCACCGGGTCCGGCTCCAGGCCGGTCACCCGGTGCCCGGCGCGCGCCAGCCGCAGCAGCTGGGTGCCCTGGCCGGTGCCGACGTCGAGGACACGCAGCCGCTGGCCCACGGGGAAGCGGGCGGTCATCTGCTCGTCGAGCTGGCGCGCGACCAGCTCCTGGCGGACGGTATTGCGCAATCCGCCGAGGCCACCGAGCCAGGCCTCGCAGCCCTCGTGGAAGGTATCGCCGCTCAGGGCCGCTCTCCGCGCTTGACCTGCGGCTTCGGCAGCCTGAGCCGGCGCATCTGGAGCGTGCGCATCAGGCCGTAGGCCACGGCGCCGCGCTTCGGCTCGTTCGGGAACCGCTCACCCAGCTGCTTCCGCAGCCGGATGCCGATGCCGATCGAGTCCACGACGATCATGATGATGACGCCGAGCCACAGCAGCAGCGCGATGTTCTGCACGCTGCTGTTCTGGAGCATGCTGAGCACCAGGATCACCACGGCGAGCGGCAGGAAGAACTCCGCGATGCAGAACCGCGAGTCCACGAAGTCGCGCACGAAGCGGCGCACCGGGCCCTTGTCACGGACCGGCAGGTAGCGCTCGTCTCCACTCGCCAGGGCCTCACGCTGCCTGGCCAGGTCCGCGCGACGCGCCTCACGGGCACGCTTCGCCGCCTCCTTGCGGTTGGCGGGCGCGGTCGCCATCGCGCGGCGCTGGCCCTGGGCCTCGCTGCGCTTCGGTGTCGGCCTGCCCTTGGGGGCCTGGGGGTCACGGGGCTGCTTGGAGAGGGCTACCGGCTCGGCCGGGGCCTTCTCTTCCTTGGAACGGCTACGGAACACAAAGCCCAAGGGTACGGGGTACGAGGCATGGACCCCACCCCCGAGGGGAACGATCCCGCAACGACCCGTGTCCACCCGGTCCCCCCGCCGGGTCCCCGGGCGTCACCTACTCCTCACGCCGGATCATCCCGACCGGAGGTCGTTCTGCAGGAGGAGCGCATCGGGGCCCGAACAGTGCGGTAATGGATGCAGGGCCCGTACTGTGGGTTGTACTGGTCGTCCGGAGCTGGAGTCCGTCAGAAGGGGGCGCGCGAAGCCCATGAGCGGTGTCATGAAGCGTATGGGGATGATCTTCCGCGCGAAGGCCAACAAGGCCCTGGACCGGGCCGAGGATCCGCGGGAGACGCTCGACTACTCGTACCAGAAGCAGCTCGAACTGCTGCAGAAGGTGCGGCGGGGCGTCGCCGATGTCGCCACCTCCCGCAAGCGCCTGGAACTGCAGCTCAACCAGCTCCAGAGCCAGTCCTCGAAGCTGGAGGACCAGGGGCGCAAGGCGCTCGCGCTCGGCCGCGAGGACCTGGCCCGCGAGGCGCTCTCCCGCCGGGCCGCGCTCCAGCAGCAGGTCACCGACCTGGAGACCCAGCACTCCACCCTCCAGGGGGAGGAGGAGAAGCTGACGCTCGCCGCGCAGCGGCTGCAGGCCAAGGTGGACGCCTTCCGCACGAAGAAGGAGACCATCAAGGCCACGTACACCGCCGCGCAGGCGCAGACCCGCATCGGCGAGGCGTTCTCCGGCATCTCCGAGGAGATGGGCGACGTCGGCCTCGCGATCCAGCGGGCCGAGGACAAGACGGCGCAGCTCCAGGCCCGCGCGGGCGCCATCGACGAACTGCTGGCCTCCGGCGCCCTGGACGACCCCTCCGGGATGCACAAGGACGACATCCAGGCGGAGCTCGACCGGCTCTCCGGCGGCACGGACGTCGAGCTGGAGATCCAGCGCATGAAGGCCGAGCTGGCCGGCGGCACCGAGGCCCCGCAGCAGGCCATCGAAGGCGGTGCGGCCGGTGCGGCCGGAGCGCAGGACCAGGGGGAGCAGGCGCGGCAGTCGCCGTCGCAGACCCCGCGGTTCGACAAGCAGTAGTCCCGCAGTCCGAGAGCCGACGAACGGTAGGAGCCCGTCGTGATCGTACGGATCATGGGGGAGGGGCAGGTGGAGGTGGACCCGAGCCACTTCACCGAACTGGACAAGCTCGACGACGAACTGCTCGCCGAGATGGAGAACGGTGACGAGGACGGCTTCCGCCGCACCCTCGCCGCCCTTCTCGACGCGGTCCACCACTACGGCACACCGCTGCCCGACGACTCCCTCGAGCCCTCCGAACTCATCCTGCCGGCGCGGGACGCCTCCCTCGAGGAGGTCCGCGCCATGCTCACCGACGACGGCCTGATCCCGGGCTGACACCGGCCCGGCCGGGCGGGGGCGAGTCGGCCGGCATGCGCGTACGGGCGGCCCCCGTGGGGCCGGGCCTCGGTGCGACGACCGCGCGGCCGGCAGGCACGACCGCGAGGACCGGCGACCGGACCGCGTCCCGGACCCGCACCGGGCCGGGACCGGGCGTTCCGGGCGCGCGGGCGGACACCGTACCGTTGCTGGACGTGACCCCACTCGCCGCAGGACAGGGCCGCCTGGCCAGGGCCCGGGTCCGGCTGCACCGGCATCCCCTCGCCCTCGACGCCGCGACGGCCCTGGGCGTACTCGTCGTGATCATCGTCGGTTCCTTCGCCGAGAAGCACGGCAGGCACGGCACGTCCTTCGGCGGCAGCGCCCCCGAGCCGTCCAGCCTGATGCTCGCCGTGCTGGCCTCCGCGGCGCTGATCCTGCGGCGCCGCGATCCGATCCGGGTGCTGGTCTTCACCTGCGCCGTGACCCTCGTCGAACTGATCACCGGCGACCCGCGCGCGCCCGTCTTCACCAGCGTCGTCATCGCCCTCTACACCGTCGCCGTCACGACCGACCGCCAGACGACCTGGCGGGCCGCCCTGCCGGTGATGACCGGCCTCACCGCCGTCGCGATGTACTGCGGCGCCGCCCCCTGGTACACCCAGGACAACCTGGCGATCTTCGCGTGGACCGGCATGGCCGCTGCCGCCGGCGACGCGGTCCGCCACCGGCGGGACTTCGTCGACGCCATCAGAGAGCGTGCGGAGCGCGCCGAGCGCACCCGCGAGGAGGAGGCACGGCGCCGCGTCGCCGAGGAGCGGCTGCGGATCGCCCGCGACCTGCACGACGTGGTCGCGCACCACATCGCGCTGGTGAACGTCCAGGCGGGGGTCGCGGCGCATGTCATGGACAAGCGGCCGGACCAGGCCAAGGAGGCCCTGGCGCACGTACGGGAGGCGAGCCGCTCCGCCCTCGGCGAGCTCCGCGCCACGGTGGGGCTGCTGCGGCAGTCCGGTGACCCGGAGGCACCGACGGAACCCACCCCCGGCCTCGGCGGACTCGACCACCTCGCCGACTCCTTCCGCAGGGCCGGCCTGCCGGTCGAGGTGGCGCGCGCGGACGAGGGCGCCCCACTGCCCGCATCCGTCGACCTCGCGGCGTACCGGGTGATCCAGGAGGCGCTGACCAACGTGCGCAAGCACGCGGGTGCCGGGGCGAAGGCCGAGGTCAGCGTGGTCAGGGTGGGCCACTTCGTCGAGATCACCGTTCTCGACGACGGCGGCGGCGCCGGCGGTGACGGCCGGGACCGGGACCGGGACCGCGGCGACGGCCGTGAGGCCGAAGACGCGGTGAACGACTCCGCGGACCGGCTCCCCGCACAACGCTCGCGCACGGGCACCGGTCCCGCCCCGGGCATCGGTCCCGCGGGCACCGGCCCGGGGCCCGGGGGACCGGATGCCCGCGCCGAGGGGCGCCCGCCCGGCGGCCACGGCCTGCTCGGCATGCGCGAACGCGCCACCGCCCTCGGCGGCAGCTGCCATGCGGGCCCCCGGTACGGAGGCGGCTTCCGGGTGCAGGTGATACTGCCCCTCACCACCCGTGCCCGTACTGGAGGGTCCGCATGACGATCAGGGTCCTGCTCGCCGACGACCAGGCACTGCTGCGCAGCGCCTTCCGGGTCCTGGTCGAGTCCGAGCCCGACATGACCGTCGTCGGCGAGGCGTCGGACGGCGCCGAGGCGGTCGCGCTGGCCCGCTCCGAGCGCGCCGACGTCGTCCTGATGGACATCCGCATGCCCGGCACCGACGGCCTGGCCGCGACCCGGTTGATCAGTGAGGACCCCGACCTGGCCGGGGTCCGCGTGGTGATGCTGACGACCTTCGAGGTCGACGAGTACGTGGTGGGATCGCTGCGCGCCGGAGCCTCCGGCTTCCTCGGCAAGGGCGCTGAACCCGAGGAACTGCTGAACGCCATCCGGATCGCCGCGGCGGGCGAGGCGCTGCTGTCGCCCGCCGCGACCAAGGGGCTGATCGCGAGGTTCCTCGCCCAGGGCGGGACCCAGGCCGCCGACGACGCCCCGGAACGGCACTCCGAGCGGCTCGCGGCGCTCACCGGCCGGGAGCGCGAGGTGCTGGTGCATGTCGCGGGCGGCCACTCCAACGACGAGATCGCGGAGCAGCTGGTGGTCAGCCCGCTCACGGTCAAGACGCACGTGAACCGCGCGATGGCGAAGCTGGGGGCCCGCGACCGGGCGCAGCTCGTCGTCATCGCCTACGAGTCGGGCCTGGTCCGCCCGAGGACTGAGTGACCGGCCTCCCCGCGTACTCCGGACGCGGTACGCACGGCCCGAGGAACGGGACCTGGGAGCGAGGGATCGGGCCTCCCGTGTGACCGAAGGTATGGAAGGGGCGCGGTGTGCCGCCGTCCGCCGTTCCCGCCATCCGCTCCGTATCCCACCGCCTGACCGCCTGACCGCCTGACCGCTGATCCCGCCGATCCACTGATACCGCGCCACCGCCGCGCGTCGTCTTCGCCTTGCCCCACAGGGAGTCGTGCCACCCATGTCCTGGCTGTCCAGAATCAGCCTCGCGCAACGAGGCCTGATCGCGCTGATGTCCATCATCGCGATCGCCTTCGGTGCCGTAGCCATCCCCCAGCTGAAACAGCAGCTGCTGCCGTCCATCGAGCTGCCGATGGTGTCGGTCCTCGCTCCCTACCAGGGCGCGTCCCCCGAGCTGGTCGAGAAGCAGGTCGTCGAGCCCATCGAGGACGCCCTCAAGGGGGTCGACGGCCTGGAGAGCGTCACCTCCACGGCGAGCGAGGGCAACGCCGTGATCATGGCCGGCTTCGACTACGGCCCGGACTCCACGCAGCTCGTCGCCGACGTCCAGCAGGCCGTCAACCGGGCCCGCGCCGTGCTCCCCGACGACGTCGACCCGCAGGTGATCGCCGGATCCACGGACGACATCCCCACCGTCGTCCTCGCCGTCACCTCCGACAAGGACCAGCAGGCACTGGCCGACCAGCTCGACGTCACCGTGGTCCCCGCGCTGGAGGAGATCGACGGCGTCGCCCAGGTCGCCGTCGACGGCGTCCAGGAACTCCAGGTCTCCGTCACCCCCGACGCCAGGAAGCTCGCCGCGGCCGGGCTGAACCCGGCCGGCCTCGCCCAGGCGCTGCGGACGGCCGGCGCGTCCGTCCCCGCAGGGTCCTTCACCGAGGACGGCAAGAACCGCACGGTCCGGGTCGGCGGTGGCTTCACCACCGTCGAGGAGATCGAGGACGTGCGGATCGCCCCCGCCGCGGCGCCCGGCGCCGCCGCGGGCAAGGGCAAGGCCGGGCCGGTACGCCTCGGCGACATCGCCGAGGTCGCGCAGGAGCCCGCCCCGGCCGTCTCCCTGACCCGCACCAACGGCCGGCCCAGTCTCGCCGTCATGGCCACCATGGACCAGGACGGCAGCGCCGTCGCCATCTCCGAGGCCGTCGAGAAGAAACTGCCCGGGCTGCGCGACGACCTCGGCGCGGGCGCCGAGCTGACCGTCGTCAGCGACCAGGGCCCGGCCGTCTCGAAGTCCATCTCCAGCCTCACCACCGAGGGCCTGCTCGGCCTGGTCTTCGCGGTCGTCGTGATCCTGGTCTTCCTGGCCTCCGTACGGTCCACTCTGGTGACCGCGGTCTCCATCCCGCTGTCCGTCGTCCTCGCGCTGATCGTCCTGTGGACGCGCGACCTGTCGCTGAACATGCTGACCCTGGGCGCGCTGACCATCGCCATCGGCCGTGTCGTAGACGACTCGATCGTCGTCCTGGAGAACATCAAGCGGCACCTCGGCTACGGCGAGGAGCGCCGCGAGGCCATCCTCACCGCGGTGAAGGAGGTCTCCGGCGCCGTCACCTCGTCCACGCTGACCACCGTCGCGGTGTTCCTGCCGATCGGCCTGGTCGGCGGCATGGTGGGCGAGCTGTTCGGCTCGTTCTCCCTGACCGTGACCGCGGCCCTGCTCGCGTCCCTCCTGGTGTCCCTGACGGTGGTCCCTGTCCTGTCCTTCTGGTTTTTGCGGGCGCCGAAGGGCTCCGGGGAGCTGGACCCGGACGAGGTGCGCCGCAGGGCCGAGGAGAAGGAGTCCAAGGGGTTCCTCCAGCGCGTGTACGTCCCCGTGCTGCGCTTCGCCACCCGCCGCCGGCTCACCAGCGTCGCCATCGCGGTCGTCGTCCTTATCGGCACCTTCGGCATGGCGCCGCTGCTGAAGACCAACTTCTTCGACCCGGGCGACCGGGACGTCCTGACCGTCAACCAGGAGCTGAAGCCCGGCACCGGCCTCGACGCGGCGGACGCCGCCGCCAGGAAGGTCGAGAAGATGCTGGCCGGCCTCGACGAGGTCGAGGACTACCAGGTCACGGTCGGCTCCTCCGGCTGGATGGCCGCGTTCGGCGGTGGCACCGGCTCCAACCAGGCCTCCTACCAGGTCACCCTGGAGGACTCCGCCTCCTTCGAGGAGGCCAGGGACCGCATCGACGCCGAGCTGGGCAGGCTGGACGGCATCGGCGACACCACCATCGCGGCCGGTGACGGCTTCGGCAGCCAGGACCTGAGCGTGGTGGTCAAGGCCGCCGACCAGGAGGTGCTGCGCAAGGCCGCCGACCAGGTACGGGACGCGGTCGCCGGTCTCGACGACGTCACCGACGTCCAGAGCGACCTCTCCCAGAGCGTGCCCCGCGTCTCGGTGAAGCCCAGGGCCAAGGCGGCCGCCGCCGGCTACGACGCGGCCTCCCTCGGCGCCGCCGTCACCCAGGCGGTGCGCGGCACCAACGCCGGCACGGCGGTCCTCGACGACACCGAGCGGGACATCGTCATCACCTCCGCCAAGCCGGCGCGGACCCTGGCGGCCCTGCGCGCCTGGGACCTGGGAGGTGTGAAGCTCGGCGAGATCGCCACCGTGGAGATCGTCGACGGCCCGGTCTCCATGACCCGGATCGACGGCGCCCGCGCCGCCACCGTCACGGCGAAGCCCCAGGGCGACAACACGGGTGCGGTCAGCGCCGACCTTCAGGCGAAGATCAACTCGCTGGACCTGCCGGAGGGCGCCACCGCGCACATCGGCGGCGTCTCCCAGGACCAGGACGAGGCGTTCACCAACCTCGGCCTGGCCATGCTGGCGGCCGTCGCGATCGTCTTCATGCTGCTGGTCGCGACGTTCCGGTCGCTGGCCCAGCCGCTGATCCTGCTGGTCTCCATCCCGTTCGCGGCCACCGGAGCCGTCGGCCTGCTGATCGTCACCGGTACCCCGATGGGCGTTCCCGCCATGATCGGCATGCTGATGCTGATCGGCATCGTCGTCACCAACGCGATCGTGCTGATCGACCTCGTCAACCAGTACCGCGCCCAGGGACTCGGAGTCATCGAATCCGTGGTCGAAGGCGGACGCCACCGTCTGCGCCCCATCCTGATGACGGCCCTGGCCACCATTTTCGCCCTGTTGCCGATGGCTCTCGGCGTCACGGGTGAGGGCGGCTTCATCTCCCAGCCCCTCGCGGTCGTGGTGATCGGCGGTCTGCTGACCTCCACCCTCCTCACGCTGCTGCTCGTGCCGACGCTGTACGCCATGCTGGAGCTGCGCAAGGAGCGCCGCGCGAAGAAGAAGGCGGCCGGGCGCGCCGCGAAGTCCGCCTCCGCGTCCGCCGCGTCCGCCGCGTCCGCCGCGGACGCCGGTGACGACAAGTCGCCGGAGACCGCCGGAGTCTGACCCGCGCACCGCACGGACGCGTGAAGGGGTGCCCCCGCACGGGGGCACCCCTTCACGTCGTACCGGTCGTACCCGAAGGCCCGAGGAAGCCCGCGTAAGGACTACGGAAGGGCCAGCATCCGCTCGAGGGCCAGCTTCGCGAAGCTCTCCGTCTCCTTGTCGACCTGGATCCGGTTCACGACCTTGCCGTCGGCCAGCGACTCCAGGGCCCAGACCAGGTGGGGGAGGTCGATGCGGTTCATCGTCGAGCAGAAACAGACGGTCTTGTCGAGGAAGACGATCTCCTTGCCCTCGCCGGCGAAGCGGTTCGCCAGGCGGCGGACGAGGTTGAGCTCGGTGCCGATCGCCCACTTGGAGCCGGCCGGGGCCGCCTCCAGGGTCTTGATGATGTACTCCGTCGAGCCGACGTAGTCGGCGGCGGCGACGACCTCGTGCCGGCACTCGGGGTGCACCAGCACGTTCACGCCCGGGATGCGCTCCCGTACGTCCCGGACGGAGTCCAGGGAGAAACGGCCGTGGACCGAGCAGTGGCCGCGCCACAGGATCATCCTCGCGGCCCGCAGCTCCTCGGCGGTGAGGCCGCCGTTCGGCTTGTGCGGGTCGTAGACGACGCAGTCGTCGAGCGACATTCCCAGGTCACGGACCGCGGTGTTGCGGCCCAGGTGCTGGTCCGGCAGGAACAGGACCTTGCCGACCTTGCCCGCCGAGGGGTCCCCTTGGGCGAACGCCCAGTTCAGGGCGCGCTGCGCGTTGGAGGACGTGCAGATCAGGCCGCCGTGCTTGCCGGTGAAGGCCTTGATGTCGGCGGAGGAGTTCATGTACGAGACGGGCACGACCTGCTCGGCGATGCCGGCGTCGGTGAGCACGTCCCAGCACTCGGCGACCTGCTCGGCCGTCGCCATGTCGGCCATCGAGCAGCCGGCGGCGAGGTCGGGCAGGACGACCTGCTGGTCGTCGGAGGTGAGGATGTCCGCGGACTCGGCCATGAAGTGGACGCCGCAGAAGACGATGTACTCGGCCTGCGGCCGGGCGGCCGCCTCCCTGGCGAGCTTGAAGGAGTCGCCGGTGACGTCGGCGAACTGGATGACCTCGTCGCGCTGGTAGTGGTGGCCGAGCACGAAGACCTTGTCCCCGAGCTTCTCCTTGGCCGCACGGGCGCGCTCCACCAGGTCCGGATCGGACGGGGCGGGGAGGTCTCCCGGACACTCCACGCCGCGCTCGCTCCGTGGGTCGGCCTCACGGCCGAGCAACAGCAGCGCGAGCGGGGTCGGCTGGACGTCCAGGTCTTGGGCGGTGGTCACGACACGCACCTTTTCTTTTCTGCGGACATGCCTTTTCGTCGAAATGACGCTATCTATCATAACCGGGACGTGTCAGTTTGACGATGCCCATAGCGTCGATGTGACGCATTCCCCGGACC
>NZ_JAAAXQ010000230.1 GCF_009916105.1 Streptomyces sp. GC420
CCCCCGCACCGCGGCCACCACCGGGATGCGGGGGCGCCGGGCCCGGCCTAGTCTGGCTGGGGAGTGTCGTCCTCGTGCGGCGGGAGGCTGCCATGGCGTACTCGCAGACGCGCTGGCGCAGGGCATGCGTGGGTCTGGCCGCAACGGCGATGCTGGTGGTGCCGGCCTCCGCGGGTGCCGCGTACGGCGCGACCGCTTCGCAGCCGTCCCCCTCCGGATCGGCCTCCGCCACCGCCGGCTTCCCCCAACTCGACTCCGACGTCGCGGAACGCCTGGACGCCGCGATCCAGCGGGTCATGCGCGAGGCCGGGGTGCCCGGCGTGATCGTCGGACTGTCCGCCCCCGGCAAGGGGAGTTACGTCCGCGCCTTCGGTGTCGCCGACAAGGCCACCGAAACGCGCATGACACCAGGCCTGTTCATGCGGATCGGCAGCGAGACCAAGACCTTCACCGTGACCGCCCTGCTGCGCCTCGTCGACCAGGGCAAGGCCGGACTCGACGACCCCATCGCGAAGTACGTCGACGACGTGCCCAACGGCAACCGCATCACCCTGCGCGACCTGGCGGACATGCGCAGTGGGCTGTTCAACTACTCCATGGACGAGGACTTCGCCAAGGCGCTGACCAGCGATCCGCAACGTCCCTTCACCCCGCAGGAGTTGCTGGACTACTCCTTCAGACACCCGGTGCGGTTCCAGCCCGGTGAGCGGTTCGAGTACAGCAACACCAACGCCATCCTGCTCGGCCTGGTCGTCGAGAAGGCGGGCGGCCTGCCCCTGCACGAGTTCATCGAACGGAACGTCCTCGAGCCCGCCGGGCTGCGCCGCACCGTCTTCCCCACGGGAGCGGAGTTCCCCGACCCGCACGCCCACGGCTACACCGAGCAGACGGCCTCCGGCAAGGTCGAGGACGCCACGGACTGGAACCCCTCGTGGGCTTGGGCCGCCGGCGCGATGATCTCCGACCTGCGGGACCTGCGCACCTGGGCACGCGTCGTCGCCACCGGCGAACTGCTGACCGCGGGCACACAGGCCGAGCGCCTCAGGACGGGTCCCAGCCCCGTTCCGGGCGCCGGCTACGGCCTGGGCATCTTCGACGTGCAGGGCTGGATCGGCCACAACGGCTCACTGCCCGGGTACGAGTCCCTGACGGTGTACCTCCCCGAGGCGCAGGCGACCATGGTCGTCCTCCTCAACACCGACATCACCAAGGACGGGACGGAGCCCAGCACTCTCTTCGGCGAGGCGATCACCCGCATCGTCACACCCGACCACGTGTTCAACCTTCCCGTCCCGACATCCCAGTCGCCGTCGCCCACGCCCTCCCGGTGACGGGGCGCGGTGCGTGCGCGCCGTGCCGGCTGTGAGCCAGGCTGCAGGAAGACAGGCACAACGTCCCCGAGAGGAACGCCGGTATGTCGAAACCACCGCTCCCCGCAGCGGCCGTCGCGATGCTGTCGAAGGCCAACCCGGCCGTCATCACCACCCTGCGGCCGGACGGCCGGCCGGTGTCGACCGCCACCTGGTACCTGTGGGACGACGGCCGGGTACTGGTCAACATGGACGAGGGCCGCAAGCGGCTGGAGCACATCCGCAACGACCCCCGCGTGACCCTCACCGTCCTCGACTCGGAGAACTGGTACACCCACCTCAGCATCATCGGGCGCGTCGCCGAACTGCGCGAGGACCAAGGGCTGAAGGACATCGACCGGCTGGCCCACCAGTACCAGGGCAACGCCTATCCGCGGCGGGACCGGCGGCGCTTCAGCGCCTGGATCGAGATCGAGCGCTGGCACGGGTGGGGCACGCTCAAGGACAGCGACCAGGCATGAGGCCCCGGGCCGCGGGAGACCCGCGTACGGCGTGCGCCGGCCACGGCGGACCGGCCCACTGCGGACGAACCTGATCAGGGAGGCAGCGATGAACGCCGGCCCCGCCCTCGAATACCCCACGGCCCCGCTGCTGTTCGACGCCGTGCTGCCGGAGACCCGCTACTCCCGCCTGGAGTGCGTCATGATTCCCGCGGCGCCTCAGGTGACGTACGCCGCCACACGCTCCTTGGATCTGCTGTCCGTCCACTCCCCGCTGTTCGACATGGTCACCTGGGCACGGGGAGTGCCGGACAGGCTCCGCCACCGGCCCGCGCCCGTGCTGCCGTCGTTGCGGGTCGCCGACCTCTTCGACACGCCGGGGACGGAGGGCCGGGCCCAGCCCTGGGTCGCCCTGGCCGAGAACCCGGGGCGCGAGATCGTCTTCGGCGCGGTGGCCAAGGTGTGGAGGCCCGTCATCGAGTGGCACCGGACCGAGTCCGCGGAGTTCGCCCGTTTCACGGAGCCCGGCTGGGCGAAGACTGCCGCCGCCTTCGTCGTCCACCCCTACGGCACCGACCGCTCACTGCTGACCTACGAGGCGCGCACCGTCTGCACCGACCCCGAGTCGACGGCCCGCTTCAGCCGCTACTGGGGGCTCGTCTCGCCCGGCGTGGGGATCGTCCTGCGCGCCACCCTCAGGACGGTCAGGTCCTCGGCGGTGCGAGCGGCGCGGCGGCCACCGGCTCGCCCTTCCGGATGAGGCGCGTGGCGCGCCGGGCTCTTTGTCACCGTCCGGACCGGCCGTAGTCCGCAGCCACGACGCCGCACAGCCCCCCCGCCACAGCGTCGGGGACCCGGCACCCGAAGGCGTGGCATCCGGGACGGTACGGCCGCCGCGTGGAAGCCATCACCCGTGCACACCTCCGCCCCCACAGCCGCCGCCCGGGCGACACGCGAGCCGACCGGGCAGCGGGCCGGCCGCCGGCCTCGCCCGTATCTCCCAGTGGCCTGCCTGTTCCTGCTCCTCATGACCGCCGCCTCCTGGCGGCTTCCCCACTGCTGCGACTTCGGACTGCACGCCGCCGTCGTCGAGCGGCTCAGGGCGGACCCGCTCGATCCGGCACACCCGGTGGTCGGCGTGCCGGGCGCCGGCAGCCCGTACTACTCGCCGTACACGCTGGCCCAGGGGCTGATGTCCGTCCTGTCAGGGCTGCCGGGCCGGTACGTCGTCCTCGCCTTCGTCCCCCTCAACCTGCTGGTACTGCTGACCGGTGTCCGGCGCTTCACCCGGCTGTTCAGCGCACGGCCCTGGGCGCCGGTTGCCGCGCTCGGCGCGATCGTGCTCCTGTGGGGCACCCAGGGGATCTGGTGGAGCGGCTTCCTGGGCCTGACCTCGCTGGCCGTGAACCTCTCGTACCCGAGCGCCTTCGCGATCGGCCTGACCCTCCACGTCTGGGCGTCGGCGGGACACGTGGCCCGCGCGCAGGCGTCCCTTCCGGCGTACGCCCGGCTCGGCCTGCTGTGCGCCCTGGTCGTGCTCACGCATCCGATCACGGGGGTCGCCACGCTGGCGGGCGTGGCCTGCCTGGCGGCCGGGTGGCAGCGGGGCCGCCCGGCGCGGATCGCCGGACGGTGGGCGCTGACCGGCGCGCTGCTCATCGCGGCCGCGGTGAGCTGGCCGTACTTCGACGTCCTCTCGCTGGTCCGTGACGCACGGGTGGACCATGTCCACGACGCGCTGTACGAGGACCTCCTCGCCCGGTCCTGGATCGGGCTGCTGCTCGGCGTGCCGGCCCTGTGGCTGCGATGGCGGCGGGACCGGCGCGACCCGCTGGTCCTCATGTTCGCCGTGCTCTGCGTGATCGTGCTGTACGGACGGCTGAGCGGTCACTCCGCCTACGGGCGGGTGACGGGCCTGGCGCTGATCCCGGCGCAGGTCGCCCTGGCCGTGGAGCTCGTACGGCCGGGCCGCGCCCGGCGCGCCCTGGCCCCGTTCGCGGCCGCCGGCGCGTGCCTGGCCCTGCTCACGGTGCACGCGGGCGCCGTGGTGCCGCGGGCCGTCGACCCGGTCGGCTTCGTGCAGCCACCGCGCTGGCCGTCGTACGACTGGGCGGCGCGGCACCTGGCCCCGGGCGACGTGGTGCTGACGAACGACTACCGCGCGATGCGCGTGCTCCCCGCCTACGGAGTGTTCCTCGTCGCCCCGGCCTGGCCCGATCCGGCACTGCCGGAACCGGAACGGCAGCGGCGCTGGAACACCGTCTCGGCATACCTCGCGCCCGGGTCGACCGCGGCGTACCGGAGAACGGTCGTCCGCGGACACCGCGTGCGGTGGGTGCTGGTGAACCCCTCCCAGCGGCTCCCGGCGGAGCTGACCGTCGTGGCCGTCGGCCCCGTGACCGGAGAGGTCCTGGCCAGGGTCTCCGGCGCGACGCGGCGCGAGCAGCCCCGAACGGCCCCTGGCGACCGCGCGGTGGGGCACCCGCCCCGGTGAACGCACGGTGCGGGACGGGAACGGGGAACGCACGGTGAGAGACGGGGAAGGCGTGAGACATGGACGACTACGACGTGGACGCCGTGCTTCAACGGGCGCTCGACCGGCTCAGCCTCCTCGCCGAGGCCCGCTGACACGCGCCGTCGGCGCCCGGGCCCGACGCGTGGCCCCGGGGTCAGTGCCCGCCGCGCCCGCTGAGCATGTCGCGCATCCGGTCGACCATGCCCGCTCCGGGATCGAGAATCCTGTCGGCGGGCGGGGTGTCCGGTGCCGCGGGGTGCGGACGAGTGGGCGCGGTCTTCTTCGCCGCGCGTACCTTCCCGCCCAGCCGCTCCAGGAACTCCGCGGAGCACGCCTCGGCGAGCAGGTTGAACAGGCGGTCCTCCTCGTCGGTGATGTGCGCGCTCACGGAGGACTTCAGCCGAGCGATCAGGATGTCGAACCGGGCGTCATCCGGTTCGCAGCCCTCGAGCTCCTTGAGCATGCGCTCCATTTCGGCGTGCTCGGCGATCTCCTGGTCGGCCATGTCGTCCCCGTCGTCGACGAAGCGGCGCACCGCCGGGTACAGGTACTGCTCCTCGGTGACGGAGTGCCGCACCAGTTCGATGGTCAGCTCGTCCGCCAGCTCACGACGCCGCCGGTCGCCGGCGGGCAGCGCCTCGATCCGTTCGAAGAGGGAATCCACCTCGCGATGGTCCGTGGTCAATTCGTCAATGACGTTCCCGCCGTGTCCCATGGTCCGCTCGCTCCTTGTCGTGCGTGGTGGCATCCGGGCAGCCGTCGTGTCGTCGTACGGCGTCCGGCCGGTACGGCCGCCTGGCGGGTTCCCGTCTCCCGCTCATCCACACGCCCGGCTCACCGCGGCAGCGCCTCCCGCCCGTCACATGCGCACGTAGCGCTCGATGTCCTCCTTGAACTCGGTGAGCGCCTGCTCCGTGAGGGTCGGCCGGGTGTCGGCGATGGCGGCGAGGTAGTCACCCGTGCCGGCCGGTGCGCCCGTGCGGTCGGTGAGCTCCCGCTCGAACGCCGCCTGGGCGCCCTTGCGCGCGGCGAACTCGATGTCCGCGGGCGTGAACATCTCGCTGGCCGCCACCAGCCGGTCCAGCTCGACGCCTTCGGCGGCAGGGCCGAGATAGCGCCGCCAGATCGCGGCACGGGCGACCGGATCGGGAGGACCGACCGGGATGACGTAGTCGAACCGGCCGGGGCGCAGGAATGCCGGATCGAGGGAGCGGACGGAATTGGTGGCGCAGATCAGCAGCCGCTCGTCGTGGTCGCGGAAGCCGGGGATCAGCTTCAGCAGTTCGTTGGTGACCCCGTGACCGGGGCCGACGGCCGGACCGGAGCGTACGCCCGCGATCTCCTCGACCTCGTCGATGAAGAGCAGAACGGTCTCCAGCTCCGCCAGGTCGGCGAACGTGTCCCGCAGCGAGGTGGCCAGACCCCCGGGGGACCCCGACGCCAGCCGGGAGGGGAAGAGCTCCACGAAGGGCCACTCAAGCCGCGAGGCGACGGCTTTGGCGAAGCTGGTCTTCCCGGTCCCCGGCGGGCCGAAGAGGATGACGGCCTTGGGCGGCATCACCCCGTAGCGATCGGCCAGCACGGGCTCGGCCAGCGGCAGCACGATCCGCCGCTCGATGGCCTGCTTCTCCCGCTCCATGCCCGCGAGCGCGTCCCAGAGCCCCTGCGGCAGTACCCGCCCGCCGAGCTCCGTGAGCAGCCCCGCGTCGCTCGGACCCAGATGCTCGACCTTCTCGTACAGGACGAGCCCGCTGCGGGTCCGGTACCCGGAGTTGTCCAGGGCCGCCGTCCCGGTGGCCCCCGGCGGCAGCAGCGCGGAGATCCGGCGCACCCCCTGCACCCGCAGGCGCCGCTCGAGCTCGGCGATCAGGGCGCTTCCGATCCCGCGGTTGCGCCACGCCGCGGCCAGGGCGACCAGCGTGATCCAGGCCCGGTCGCCGTGGGCCTGGGCCACGGCCATGCCGACCATGTCCTCGCCCACCACCGCGACCACGGCGGGTCCGCCCGACCGGGCGGCGGCCATGACCTCGGAGACGGGGAACACGGGAGGCGAATCGTCCGCCTGCCGGTCCTGGTCCCATATCTGGATGGCGCGGTCCAGGTCGTCGTCGTGGAAGTCCCGAAGTCGCCACGTCGGCATCGTCACCACCTTGCCGGGCAGGTCGCCACCGCACCACCGACCACCCCGTCACCGCCCGGCCGGGCATCACCACGTGGCGCGGGCCCTGTCGCGCGGACGCGTACGGATTCGTGCCCTCCCCATTGTCCGCGGCCACGGGGCACCCGTCGAACGGGCGGCTCCCTGCCGCGCCCGGCCCCGGCCGCCCGCCCCGGCCGGACGAACCGCCGGGCCACTCGCCTCACCGGCCGGCGTGGGACCGCGGAGGGCCGCTCTCACGGCAGCCGGTCCGGCGGCCACCCGCCGCTGCCGCGAGCGGAGGGCGGCAGCCCGAGGACGAACATCGTCCCCTGGAGCCGCCCGCTGCGGTGCGCCTCGGCGAGAGGGCCGCTCGACCTGACGATCCGTGACAAGTGCCGCTGCAGGGCGACGAGCTGCCAGGGCGGCAGCGCACGGACCATGTCGAGGTGTCTCGACTGCCGGTGTCTGCTTCTGACGAGGTCGGCCGCGGTGCCGCCGGCCGGGAGGCCGCGCAGGTTCCGGCGGCGCCGGAAGCCGTCGATCAGCTCGTCGTGCCGGACGATGGCCCGGGCGAGCGGCCCGAGTACGTCGTCGTACGACTCGGTGGCGGTGCGGGCGTGCTTGGCCATGGCAGGCCCCCCCTTCTTCCCGTGCGTGGTGGGCGTGTACTGCGGCTCACCAGCGGGTACGTTTCCGGCCATCCGATGGTTCAAGCTCCGGGCCGCCGGGTCCGCCACGAGCCCACCGGGCAGGGGCGTGCGCGCTTCAGAGGCGGCCGAACACCGCTCCGGCGACGGGGCGTTGCCCGCGTGGCAGGCCGGTCAGGACCCGGGGGAACTCCAGCAGGGTGACGCCTGCGCGTCCGCGTCCACGGAACTCGAGTGGGCGGCCGGCCCCCGGGGAAAGGGAGCGGCGGGCGGCCATGACGTGCCGGCCGGGTCGCTGACCACGCGCCTGCCGCCGGCCCCGGCCGAATCTCCCGAGCTGGACATCGGCTTCCGGGCGTACCCGCCGTACAGCCACTTCCGGCGGCCCGGCCGGCCGGGCCACCCGCGGTCCGCGCCGGGCGGCCCCCGCCTGAGACCGGGTGACGTGGGTGCTGCCGCCCGGCGGCTACTCGAACCGTGAGGTGTCGCCCGCCCCGCGCCGCACGATCTCGGCCTCGCCGCCGGAGAAGTCGATGACGGTCGTCGGCTCGGTGCCGCAGTCGCCCGAGTCGACCACCGCGTCGACCACGTGGTCGAGCCGTTCCTTGATCTCCCAGCCCTGCGTCAGCGGCTCCTCCTCGTCGGGCAGGAGCAGGGTGCTCGACAGCAGCGGCTCACCGAGCTCGGCCAGCAGGGCCTGAGTGACCACGTGGTCGGGGATCCGGACACCGACCGTCTTCTTCTTCGGGTGCATCAGCTGGCGCGGCACCTCCTTCGTCGCGGGGAGGATGAAGGTGTAGCTGCCGGGCGTGGCCGCCTTGATCGCGCGGAACACGTCGTTGTCGATCCGCACGAACTGGCTCAGCTGCGCGAAGTCCCGGCACACCAGCGTGAAGTGGTGACGGTCGTCGAGGTGCCGGATCGACCGGATCCTGCTGATGCCGTCACGGTTGCCCAGCTGACATCCCAGCGCGTAGCAGGAGTCCGTCGGGTACGCGACGAGCGCGCCGGAGCGGATGCTGTCGGCCACGCCGCTGATGGTGCGCCGCTGGGGGTTCTCGGGGTGCACGTCGAAGTACTTCGCCATCCGCCAACCCTACGTGATCAGGGCCCGCACACCCGGACAGCCGCGACGGGGCGGCCCGGGGCCGGACCGCCGCCGTCCCGGTGGGACGCCCCGCGGGGGCGGCTACCGGCTCGAGTAGGGCAGGAGCGCCATTTCGCGGGCGTTCTTGATGGCGGCGGCGAGCCTGCGCTGCTGCTGCGCGGTGACCCGTGTGACCCGGCGGCTGCGGATCTTGCCGCGGTCGGAGATGAACTTGCGCAGCAGATCGGTGTCCTTGTAGTCGATGCGGGTGATACCGGCCGCGTCCAAGGGGTTGGGGCGGGACTTGACGGGCTTGCGGGATTCCTGACGGCGGGTCATGGGTGTGTGCTCCGTGAGGCGTTCGGGTCGTTTGGGGTCCGGGGTCCGGGCCGGGTCGTCCGGGCCGTGTGGGGTCCGGGTCGTTCGGGTGGTGCGGGGTGGTCCGCCGGGCTGGGCGGCGCCGCGCGGGACGCGGTGGGTCAGGAGACGGGGTCCAGGAGGGAGTCGAACGCCGCGGGCAGCCGTTTCCAGGCGTCCGGCCCGGCGGCGTACTCGGCATCGGTGAGCAGGCAGGACTCCAGGACCCGCGCCAGCCCGTCCCGGTCGAGGCCCGGGGAGGTGAAGACGAGGTGCTGGCAGCGGTCGCCGTGCTCGGGGTGCCAGTCGAGAGCGGCGGCGGCCCGGCGCAGCGGCGGGACCAGTTCCCACGCGGCGTCCGGCAACGAGGCGAGCCACGGCCCGGCGTTCTCCACGCAGAGCGCGCCTCCGGCGGCGTCCCAGGAGAGAAGCGTGTCAGGGCGGTCGGCGAGCCAGAAGCGGCCGCGGCTGCGGACCGCGGAGCAGCAGAGGTCCTCCAGCGCCCTGTACAGGCGTTCGGGGTGGAAGGGGCGGTGCCGGCGCCATACCAGGGTGGCGACGCCCGCCTCGTCCGCCTCCTGGGGGAGCAGGGCGCTGGCCGGGTGCTGAGCGGCGGACGCGGCCTCGACGTCGAACCCGGCGAAGGCCAGCCGCGCGAGTTCGCGGGAACCGGCGGGCACGGCGCAGGCCGTGGGGTGGAGCTGCGCGAGGAGGGCGCGGTCCTCGTCGTCGGCCGCCTCGCTGTCGACCAGGGCGAGCACCGGGGCGTACTCCACCTGCCGGGCCCAGGTGTCGCCGACGGTGCGCCGGTCGGTGGCGGCGGCCGCGAGCCCGACGTCGGCGAGATCGTCTCCGTTGGCGAGGCAGGGGAGCACCAGAGCGGCGTCCACGGCCGTGAAGACGTTGGCCAGGGCGAGGTCGTCACCGCTGTGCGCGGCGACGACCTCGGCCATGCCCCTGGGTTCGACCGAGTCCCACAGCTCCACGATCGCGAGCCGGGTCGTCCCGTCTCCGGCCAGGCGGCGCAGTTCGGGCACGAGGTCCTCGCGCAGGGCGCAGCAGGCGCAGTCGTTCACCAGGGGTGCCTCGCCGTTCGAGATCTCGCCGGACGCGTCGCGGACCGTGCGCCGTACCACGCCGTCGGCGGCCGTGGCCAGGTCGTGGTGCAGGGCGACGCTTCCGTCGACGGAGCCGAGCAGCCGTGCGACGACCTCCCGGCGGGCTTCGGAGTGGAGGCCGCCGACGATCAGGACCGGCAGCGGGTTCGGGTGCGTCATCGGCCGGTCCCGCGGCGGCCGTAGCGGCGCTCGAAGCGCTCCACCCGGCCGGCGGTGTCCAGGACACGCGCCGTACCGGTGTAGAAGGGGTGGCTCGCGGAGGAGATCTCGACGTCGATCACGGGGTAGCTGTTGCCGTCCTCCCAGTCCACGGTCGTGTCGCTGGTCGTCGTGGAGCGGGTGAGGAAGGCGAAGCCGGCTGCCTTGTCGCGGAAGACGACAGGGCGGTAGGCCGGGTGGATTCCGGGCTTCATGTACGTGTCCTTCAGGAGTGGGGCCGGCGTCGTTCCGGCTCCGGGGTCGGCGTGGTTCGGGGTCCGTCGTTCGGGGTCCTGGTTCGGGGTCAGCGTTCTTCGCGGAATTCGACATGCCGGGCGACGACCGGGTCGTACTTGCGCAGGACCATGCGGTCGGGGTCGTTGCGGCGGTTCTTGCGGGTGACGTACGTGTAGCCGGTTCCCGCCGTGGAGCGGAGCTTGATGACCGGCCGTACTTCGCTGCGTGCCATGGGCGCTAGTATATGGCAATGATTTCCATTACCAACAGCAGCTCGATCGAAGAGAGGCAGGCCACACTGTGTCCGCCCACTGCCAACTGACCGGCGCACGGCCGGGATTCGGCAACAAGATCTCCCACTCGCACCGGCGCACCCCGCGCCGCTTCGACCCGAACATCCAGCGCAAGCGCTACTGGCTGCCCAGCGAGGGGCGCCATGTGCGGCTCACGCTCAGCGCCAGGGCGGTCAAGACCGTCGACCTCATCGGCATCGAGGCCGCGGTGGCCCGCGTCCGCGCGCGAGGAGAGAAGGTCTGATGGCCAAGAAGAGCAAGATCGCGCGGAACGAGAAGCGCAAGGAGGTCGTCGAGCGGTACGCGGCCAGGCGGACCGAACTGAAGGAGATCATCCGCCGCCCCTCCTTGACGGACGCCGAACGACGGGCCGCCGCAGCCGAGTTGCGCCGTCAGCCGCGTGACGCCAGTGCCACCCGGATCCGCAACCGCGACGCCGTCGACGGCCGGCCCCGTGGTTACCTCCGTACCTTCGGACTCTCCCGCGTGCGGGTGCGGCAGCAGGCGCACGCCGGGTTCCTCCCCGGAGTCACCAAGTCCTCCTGGTGATCGCGGGAGCCGGGCCCGGACCCGCCGCCCGTCGATGACGGCCGGCGGCAGCGGCCCCGTGACCGTGCGGTGACGGGGCCGTCCGGCTCACGCCCAGGCGGCGACGGCGCTGAACGAACTGTCGGCGCGGAAGAGATCGGTGTCCTGGTGAAGGTCCACGCGCAGCTCGTGGTTGTAGTGGCGCACGTAGCGGCCAGGGTAGTTGTACGACTCCAGGCGGACGGACCCCGCGGCCGTGCCCGGCCGGGCGCAGTAGGTGGCGTCCCCGGCGAACACGGCCGAGCCGTCGGCGTCGTCGAAGCGGGCCCTGAAGTCCCAGTGACGCAGGTAGCGGCCGGTGGTGTCACGGAAGGAGTAGCAATTGGCGTCCGCCAGCCCGGGGACGACCGTGAAGGTGGCGCTCTGCTTCACGGCGGTGCTGCTGGAGGAGGTCACCGGGTCGAGATGTCCGAGGCCGTTCGCGCGGACGGCGGCGTAGCGGTCCGTATGGTTCACCGACCGGAGCGACCTCGTGGTGCCGGTGGGCAGCCCGACGCCGCCCGGGACGGTCTCCCTGAGTACGGTGAGGTGGCGTACGAAGCCGGTCAGCCCGGGAAGCTCGGTGGGGGCGGACCAGGTGGCGAAGTCGTCGTGGCTGTCGCTGTACCAGTACTTCCCGGCGGAGTAGGCGTCGTAGTAGATCCGCCAGCCGCCGTTGTCGAGGGGCACCAGGGCCGGCCCCTCGGCGTAACCGCCGAAGCCCGCCCAGTCGCCGGTCCTGCGGAAGGTGTAGGGGCCGGTGAGGCTGGAGGCTGTGGCGTACTCGATGTACTTCGTCGTCTCGTTCTTGGCGAACGCGTGGTAGACGGAGCCGGCCTTGACGATGAAGGTGTCGATGTGATTCGGGCCGAGGCCGGACAGCAGGACGGGGGTGCTCCAGGAGGTCAGCGCCGGGTCGGTCGCGGTGAGCTTGTACGGTTTGAAGACCCACTCGCCGTCGGCCGCGACGGACGCCGACAGGATGACGTTGACGCTGCCGTCGGTGTCGACGAACCACTCCGGGGCCCAGGCGCGCTGCAGCCCGCTGATCGGCACCGTGTAGTCGTAGAGGAACGTCCAGTTGACGCGGTCGCGCGAGCGGGCGAACCCGATCGTGGTGCTCAGCGCAGACCAGGTGCGGGTGGTGTACGTCAGGTAGTAGTTGCCGTCGGTGTGCCGGAAGACACTGGGGTCTCGGATCATCCCGGAGGGCGGGGTGTAGGCCGGACCCTTGAGCAGGGTGAACCCGGTGGCGTCCGGTGACTCGTAGACGTACATGTTGGATTCGCTGCTGTTGGTGAAGGCGGTCATCGTGTACCGCGTGGCCTGCCCCGGCGGCGGGGCGGCGGCCCCGGCCGTCTCCGGCGCGCCCGGCACGGCGAGTACGGCCGCCAGCGTGGCGACGAGGGCGAGCACGGCCCTCAGTGTTCTGTTCAACGCGTCCTCCCGTGGCGTCGGCCCGTCGGCGTGCCCGGGCGGACGGTGTGTGAGCGGCCCTATTCGGCGTGGAACGTCGCGTCCGCCGCGTCGGTGGCGGTCTGCGCGGGCTGGACGTGGAGCAGGAAGCCGTAGCGCCGGATGTAGCGGCCGGGGAAGTTGTGGGACTCGAACGAGACGCCGGCCGCCGGGTCGGAGAGCCCTGCCCGCCGGTGGAAGCTGGCGTCGTTCGCGAAGAGCGCGGAGCCGTCGGCGGGCTCGGCCCACACCTCGAAGTTCCTGTGCCGGAGGTAGTGACCGGGGTGGTTCGCCGATTCGAGCGAAACGGCCCCGTCCCCGGCCAGCCCCGGGACGACGCGGAACCGGGAGTCGGCGAGTGGGGCGACGTCCGGTTCGAGCCCGGCGCGGAACTCCCGGTGGCGGATGTAGCGGGTCGGGTGGTTGTAGGACGAGAGGCGGACGGGGGTGGCGCCGTCCGCGACGGGAATTCCGAAGTCGGGCGTGCCGTCGGCCTTCCAGTACAGCTTCTGCACGCGGGTGCGGCGGTTTGGGTCGTCGAGCGGGTCGCCGGTGATGTCCCGGTAACCGCGGTCGTGGTGGACGAGGATGTCGCTCCGGCCGTCCTCGGAGACGGTGAAGGAGTTGTTGCCGTCCGTGTGCCGGTGGATGTGCGGGTCGGCGCGCTGCTCGGCGATGGGGTTGGTGTGGGCCACGGAGGGCGGGGC
>NZ_JAAAXQ010000231.1 GCF_009916105.1 Streptomyces sp. GC420
GCCCCGGGTTCGCGGCCCCGGGTTCGTGGAGGACGGCGGGGCCACGCGCCCGGCAATGGCATGCTGGACGGACGGCAGGTACAGGGAGGACTGCGGCGATGACCAGCGGGACGGCACACACCTCGGCCACCTCGGCGCGCCCTCTGCGAGCGGACGCGCGCCGCAACTACGACCGGCTTCTCGCCGTCGCCCGCGCGACGTTCGCCGAGCACGGTACGGACGCCTCGCTGGAGGACGTGGCACGGCGTGCGGGCGTCGGGATCGGCACGCTGTACCGGCACTTCCCGAACCGGCAGGCTCTGATGAGCGCCGTGTTCGAGGAGGCCCTGGTGGCGCTGTTGCAGCGGTCCCGGGAGCTGCAGGACGATCCGCAGCCGTGCCAGGCGCTGGTGACGTGGCTGCGGACCGTCGTCACCCACGCGAGTGAGTACCGCGGGCTGGCCCGAGCCCTCATGTCGGCCTCGCCCGACAGCGGTTCCGCGCTGACGCGGTGCAGCCTGCCGCTCCAGGAGGCGGGCGGGGCGCTGCTGGCGCGGGCCCAGGAGGCCGGCTCGGTGCGCAGCGACGTCTCCATCTCGGACCTGCTGAAACTGACCAACGCCATCGCCCTGGCCGTCGAGGACACCCCCGACGACCCGCTACTCGCCGACCGCCTCCTGACGCTGACCCTGAAGGGTCTGAGGTCCGAGTCCGTCTGACACCCGGCCGACCGACGCGGGCCTCGGCCGGGCGTGGCAGGCGGTCGGACGGCAGACCGTCACCACCACGACAGCACAGGGCCGTCGGCGCGACGACGGCACGCGCACAGCGCCGACCGGCGCGCAGGCCGTCGGCCCGGCGATCGGACAAGGGCGTAGGTCGTCCTGCCGTCATCCGCAGCGATCGCGGCGGCACATCCCCGAGACCTCGGCCGCCGGTCGCGACGCAGAGCCGGCCGGCATGTGGGGCGAGGCCCGGGCGAGGGCCGTCCGAGCCGAATGACCGCCTGACCAGTCCCTTCACGATCGGCTGTGGTCCGGCCGGGGCAAACCGCCGCTGCGGCGTGGGCGGGGGATCATGACGCGCAGCCGGGCCCGTCGGAGGGGCCGGCCCGGCAAGAGCCCGGGTGGCGCGGGCGACAGCCCGTCAACCACCGCGACAGCGAGGCACTGTCGGCGGTCCGTGGGCGGGCCGTCGCGGACCCGCGCGTGCGTGGGCGGGTGACCGGGTGGCAACCCGTCGTTGCCGCTGCCCCACGGAAGCGGCGGCCGTCACAACAGCGCCGTCACAACCGGCGGCCGTCAGAACGCGTGGCAAGTGGTCCGTCAGCGGCGGCGCGGGGCGAGATCCGCGACACGGGCGCGCTCGCGTTCACGCTCGCCGGCATCCGCGGCGAACGCGTTCGCACTGCGCAACTGCGGTCCCGGGGCCGGGACATGGCTGCGGCGCTGACCCGGAAGGGGCACGTCCCGGCGGGGCCGCCCCGTCGGCACGTCACCGCCCGTCCCGGCGCCCGGTCCTCCGGTGGGACCCGGGGTGCTGCCGGTTCCGGCGGCGGCCCCGGCGACCGTGATCTGCACCCCCTGGTCCGCCAGTGCCCGCAACTCCGTGGCGGCACGGTCGTCGTGCGGGGGCGGTTCGTCGGTGACCAGCCGGGTGATCAGGTCGGTGGGCACCGTCTGGAACATCGTGTCGGTGCCCAGCTTGGTGTGGTCGGCGAGCACCACGACCTCGGCCGCCGCCTGCACCAGCGCCCGGTCGACGCTCGCGGACAGCATGTTGGAGGTGGACAGGCCGCGCTCGGCGGTCAGCCCGCTTCCGGAGATGAAGGCTCTGGAGACCCGCAGGCCCTGGAGGGACTGCTCGGCCCCGCTGCCCACCAGCGCGTAGTTGGAGCCGCGCAGGGTGCCTCCGGTCATCACCACCTCGACCCGGTTGGCGTGCGCCAGGGCCTGGGCGACCAGCAGGGAGTTGGTGACCACGGTGAGGCCGGGGACCCGGGCGAGCCGGCGGGCCAGCTCCTGCGTGGTCGTCCCCGCGCCGACCACGATTGCCTCCCCTTCTTCGACGAGGCCCGCGGCGAGGTCGGCGATGGCCGTCTTCTCCGCGGTCGCGGACAGGGATTTCTGCGGGAAGCCGGATTCCCGGGTGAATCCTCCCGGCAGCACCGCACCGCCGTGCCGGCGGTCGAGGAGTCCTTCGGCCTCCAGTGCCCGCACGTCCCGCCGTACGGTCACTTCGGAGGTCTGGACGACGCGGGCGAGCTCACGGAGCGACACGGCACCGTTGGCGCGCACCATTTCGAGGATCAATTGGCGACGTTCTGCAGCGAACACGAAACTGACAGTAACCTGCGCAGCCGGAAGTTTTCAGCAGTTTGCGTCGAATAGCAGAAGTTGCGCTCAGGGTCGGTCGGCCAGTGGTATACGGCCGTGCCGGTCGCGGAAGGAAACGTCACACCCCGGACGGCGCACCGGTACGGGCACCTCCCGAGGCGTCCTCCGCTGCGCTCCGGGCGCGCTCCCGCCGCGTCGTCCGGTCCCCGCCGCGACGGCGCCGGGGACTACGCTCCGTCGCCCGCCTTCCGCGTGTGCAGCTGTCGCGCCACCTCGGCGATCGAGCCCGACAGGGACGGGTACACGGTGAAGGCGTTCGCGATCTGTTCGACCGTCAGATTGTTGTCGACCGCGATCGAGATGGGGTGGATCAGTTCGCTCGCGTGCGGAGCGACGACCACGCCGCCGACCACGATCCCCGTACCGGGGCGGCAGAAGATCTTGACGAAGCCGTCACGGATGCCCTGCATCTTGGCGCGCGGGTTGCGCAGCAGCGGCAGCTTCACGACGCGCGCGTCGATCTTGCCGGCCTCGACGTCGGCCTGGGTGTAGCCGACGGTCGCGATCTCCGGGTCGGTGAAGACGTTGGAGGAGACGGTCTTGAGGTTGAGCGGTGCCACCGCGTCGCCGAGGAAGTGGTACATGGCGATGCGGCCCTGCATGGCGGCGACCGAGGCGAGCGCGAAGACCCCGGTGACGTCGCCGGCGGCGTACACGCCGGGGGCCGTCGTACGGGAGACCTTGTCGGTCCAGATGTGACCGGAGTCCTTCATCCTGACCCCGGCCTCCTCCAGGCCCATGCCCGCGGAGTTCGGGACCGCGCCGACCGCCATCAGGCAGTGCGTGCCGGTGATGACCCGGCCGTCGGCCAGGGTGACCTCGACGCGATTGCCGACCCGCTTGGCGGACTCCGCGCGGGAACGGGCCATGACGTTCATGCCGCGGCGGCGGAAGACGTCCTCCAGGACCGCGGCGGCGTCCGGGTCCTCGCCCGGCAGCACGCGGTCGCGGGAGGAGACGAGCGTCACCTTGGAGCCGAGCGCCTGGTAGGCGCCGGCGAACTCGGCGCCGGTCACACCGGAGCCGACGACGATGAGTTCCTCGGGGAGCTCGTCGAGGTCGTAGACCTGGGTCCAGTTGAGGATGCGCTCGCCGTCGGGGCGGGCGTCGGGCAGTTCGCGCGGGTGCCCGCCGGTCGCTATGAGCACGGCGTCCGCCGTCAGCGTCTCCTCCGAGCCGTCGGCGGAGCGCACGACGACCCTGCGGGAGCCGTCGATGGCCTGCATGCCGTCGAGCCGGCCGCGGCCGCGCACGACGCGGGCGCCCGCGCGGGTGACGGAGGCGGTGATGTCGTGGGACTGGGCGAGCGCGAGGCGCTTGACACGGCGGTTGACCTTGCCGAGGTCGACGCCGACGACGCGGGCGGCCTGCTCCAGCGGCGGGGTGTCGTCCGCGATGATGATGCCGAGCTCCTCGTGCGAGGAGTCGAAGGTCGTCATCACCTCCGCGGTGGCGATGAGCGTCTTCGACGGTACGCAGTCGGTCAGCACCGACGCCCCGCCCAGACCGTCGCAGTCGACGACGGTCACCTCAGCCCCCAGCTGCGCGGCGACCAGCGCCGCTTCGTATCCGCCGGGTCCGCCACCGATGATCACGATCCGAGTCACATACCCCATTGTCCCGCACCCGTCCCGTCACTTCGCGCCTGGGGCTCCTGTACGACGTACAGGAGAGCGAGGGGATGCGGGTGAAGGGAATACGAGGACGTGGCAAGGACCACAGGAACCACTCGCCGCTCTCCTTTACCCTCGATCCATGTCGCTCTACGCCGCGTACGCCGGCAACCTCGACGCACGCCTGATGACACGCCGGGCGCCGCACTCCCCGCTGCGCGGCACCGGCTGGCTCGACGGCTGGCGGCTGACCTTCGGCGGTGAGCACATGGGCTGGGAGGGTTCGCTCGCGACGATCGTGGAGGCGCCGCGGTCCCAGGTCTTCGTCGCGCTGTACGACATCGCGCCCATGGACGAGGACTCCATGGACCGCTGGGAGGGCGTCGGGCTGGACATATACCGGCGGATGCGGGTGCGGGTGCACACGCTGGACGGCGAGGAAGCCGCTTGGGTGTACGTCCTGAACGGATACGAGGGCGGACTGCCCTCGGCGCGGTACCTGGGCGAGATCGCCGATGCCGCGGAGTCCGCGGGAGCTCCGTACGACTATGTGATGGAGCTGAGGAAGCGTCCCTGCTGACGCCTCACGGGATCCGGCCTCCGGCAGCCGGGCATCCATGAGCCGGTCTCCTGGGTCCAGGTATCCGCAAGGCAACAATCGCAACACCGTGCACGGAGATATCTACGCGCGTAGGGCGTGAGCGGTTACCCTCGTCGACGTGAACGCATCTGTTACTCCGGACCACATCCAGGGCGACCCCCACGCCGCCGCCGATGCCGCCGCCGCGCGCCTGCGCGAGCTGACCGGCACCGAGACCCACGACGTCGCCCTCGTGATGGGCTCCGGCTGGGCACCCGCGGTCGACGCGCTCGGCATTCCCGCGCACGAGTTCGCCGTCACCGAGCTGCCCGGATTCCCGCCGCCGGCCGTCGAGGGCCACGGCGGAAAGATCCGCTCCTACGCGATCGGCGACAAGAACGCCCTGGTCTTCCTCGGCCGTACCCACTACTACGAGGGCCGCGGCGTGGCCGCCGTCGCCCACGGTGTCCGCACCGCGGTGGCCGCCGGCTGCAAGACCGTCGTCCTCACCAACGGCTGCGGCGGCCTGCGGCCCGGCATGCGGCCCGGCCAGCCCGTGCTGATCAGCGACCACATCAACCTCACGGCGGCCTCCCCGATCGTCGGCGCCAACTTCGTGGACCTGACCGACCTGTACTCGCCGCGCCTGCGCGCCCTGTGCAAGGAGATCGACCCGACCCTCGAAGAGGGCGTCTACGTGCAGTTCCCCGGCCCGCACTACGAGACCCCGGCCGAGATCAACATGGTCCGCGTCATCGGCGGCGACCTGGTCGGCATGTCCACCGTCCTGGAGGCCATCGCCGCCCGCGAGGCCGGTGCCGAGGTGCTCGGCATCTCCCTGGTCACGAACCTGGCCGCCGGTCTCAGCGGCGAGCCCCTCAACCACGAGGAGGTGCTCCAGGCGGGCCGCGACTCCGCGAGCCGCATGGGAGCGCTGCTCGGACAGGTGCTGGGCCGCATCTGACGCCGGGGGCCGGCCCCCGGCCGGCCGCGTCCGCGCCGTACCGCGGGCAATGCCCGTCCGCCCCGCGGGTACCTGCCCGTGACGCGGGGACGGTTCGAGAATGAAGGGGTGGGCGGGCGGCACCCGCCGCGGGCGGAGTGCACGCGCACCACAGACGAGAGGGACACACCGTGACGCAGGACGCTCAGGACGCTCAGGACGCCGGCGGCGCGCGGGACGCGCAGGACCCGCGGCTCCTCATCGACCGGGCGCGGGCCTGGCTGGAGGAGGACCCCGACCCGGAGACCCGCGAGGAACTGGCGAAGCTCATCGAGACCGAGGCGCTCGGCGAGCTGGCCGAGCGGTTCGCCGGGACCCTCCAGTTCGGAACGGCGGGCCTGCGCGGCGAACTCGGCGCGGGCCCGATGCGGATGAACCGCAGCGTGGTCGTCCGGGCGGCGGCCGGACTGGCCGCGTACCTGAAGCACCAGGGCCACGACGGCGGTCTCGTCGTCATCGGCTACGACGCCCGCCACAAGTCGGCGGACTTCGCACGCGACACCGCGGCCGTGATGACCGGTGCCGGACTGCGCGCCGCGCTGCTGCCGCGGCCCCTGCCCACCCCCGTCCTGGCTTTCGCGATCCGCCACCTCGGCGCGGTCGCGGGCGTCGAGGTCACCGCGAGCCACAACCCGCCGCGCGACAACGGCTACAAGGTCTACCTGGGTGACGGCTCGCAGATCGTTCCCCCGGCCGACGCGCTGATCGCCGACGAGATCGCCTCGATCGGCTCGCTCGCGGACGTGCCGCGCGCCGCGGGGACAGCTCCCGGGCAGAGCTCCGGAGAGGGAGGCTGGGACATCCTCGGCGAGGAGGTCCTGGAGGCCTATCTGGCCCGGGCGGCGGGGATCCTCGACCCCGCCTCGCCCCGGGACCTCGGCGTCGTCTACACGCCCCTGCACGGCGTCGGCCGCGCGGTCCTGCTCGCCGCCTTCGCACGGGCCGGTTTCCCCGCCCCGGTCGTCGTCGCCGAACAGGCCCAGCCCGACCCCGACTTCCCGACCGTCGCCTTCCCCAACCCGGAGGAGCCGGGCGCGATGGACCTGGCCTTCGCCGCCGCCCGCGCGCACGGCCCGGACATCGTCATCGCCAACGACCCGGACGCCGACCGCTGCGCCGTGGCCGTCCCGGACCCCGGCGCCGAGGGCGGCTGGCGGATGCTGCGCGGCGACGAGGTGGGCGCGCTGCTCGCCGAACACCTCGTGCGCAGGGGCGCCCGCGGCACCTTCGCCGAGTCGATCGTCTCCTCCTCACTGCTCGGACGCATCGCCGGGACCGCCGGGCTCGGTTACGAGGAGACGCTGACCGGCTTCAAGTGGATCTCCCGCGTCGAGGGTCTGCGGTACGGATACGAGGAGGCCCTCGGCTACTGCGTGGACCCCGAGGGCGTACGCGACAAGGACGGCATCACGGCCGCCCTCCTCGTCGCCGAACTCGCGGCCGGTCTGAAGGCGCGGGGGCGGACGCTGACGGACCTGCTCGACGACATCGCCGTCGAGCACGGCCTGCACGCGACGGACCAGCTGTCCGTCCGCGTCGGAGACCTGTCGGTCATCGCCGCCGCCATGCGCAGGCTCCGCGAACGGCCGCCGGCCGCGCTGGCGGGCCTCACGGTCACCACCGCCGAGGATCTGACCCGGGGCACGGACCGGCTGCCGCCGACGGACGGCCTGCGCTACCGCCTGTCCGGCACCCACGAGGCCCGCGTCATCGTCCGCCCCAGCGGCACGGAGCCCAAGCTCAAGTGCTACCTGGAGGTCATCGTCCCGGTCGCCGCCCCCAGCGCGCTCCCGGAGGCCCGCGCCAGGGCCGACGCCCTCCTCGCCGCCCTCAAGACCGACCTCTCCACCGCGGCGGGCATCTGACCCGACCCGGCGGCCTGTGGGGGCGGCCCCGATCGCGTGTCGGTGCGGGCGCGGGGGCGGTCCGGTGGTGGGTCAGCGCGTGGCGAGGAGGACGGCCAGCAGGATCGCGCCGACCGCGGCGGGGGCGATGATCTCGTAGGCCCAGCGGATCACCGGCTCGCCCTGCGCGCCGGGCAGGGAGGCGCAGCGTTCGGCCTGTTCCCTGAGGTCGTCGACGTGCTGGTCGGCGGGGGCCCGCAGGGGCCCCTGTGCGCCGGTGCCGGCGCGGGTGCGGCCGGAGACGTCGGAGGCGGCGTCCCGCGCCTGCCGCCGCGCCGCCTGCTTGCGCCGGCGCAGGGAGACTGGGATGGCCCACAGCTGGTACTTCCTGCCGCCGGCCAGTACCTCGCTGGAGTATCCGGCACTTACGCCCTCGACGCTCGCCCAGGGCAGGACGACGGTGCGGAACGGGTTGCGGACCCGCAGCCGGTCGTCGTTGGCGAAGACGGCGGGGCGGAAGGTGAAGGCGACGACTACGGGCACGACGAGCAGCAGGGCGGCCAGCGCGATCCAGGGGGTGCGGCCCTCTCCGGCGAGCACGGCCTCGCCGCCGAGCCACACGCCGAGGGCGAGCAGCAGCACGCCTCCCGCGACGGCTCCGCCCGACCGGTACACCCGGTCGGCTCCGGTGGGCTGCGGCTCATCAGGGCTTGTCATGGGAGCGATTCTGCCCGAGCCCGTTCCCGTACCGTGCCGGGGAGGGTCCCGTGCCGCCCGCGCGACGCCGTGACCGGCCGGGAGTATCCGGGGGTATACAGCAACTACGCGCGTAGATATGCTCGTCTGGTGACCATGCCCACCACTGTTCCCGCACACCGCAGCGGAGCCGGCGGCGCCCACCTCCCCGAGGTGACCGCGTCCGAGAGCGCGCTGCGCCGCTTCCTCCACGGGCTGCCCGGTGTCGATCCGGTCGGCCTCGAGGCGCGTGCCGCCTCGCTCGGCACCCGTTCGATCAAGACGACGGCCAAGGCCTACGCCATCGACCTGGCCATCTCGATGATCGACCTGACGACGCTGGAAGGCGCGGACACCCCGGGCAAGGTCCGGGCGCTCGCCGCCAAGGCCGTCCACCCCGATCCGACCGACCGCACGACGCCGACGACCGCCGCGGTCTGCGTCTACCCCGACATGGTGGCCACCGCCAAGGCCGCCCTGCAGGGCGCCGACGTCAAGGTCGCCTCCGTCGCCACCGCGTTCCCCGCCGGACGCGCCGCGCTCGACGTGAAGCTCGCGGACGTCCGTGAGGCGATCGCCGCCGGCGCCGACGAGATCGACATGGTGATCGACCGGGGCGCCTTCCTCTCCGGCCGCTACATGAAGGTCTTCGAGGAGATCACCGCCGTGAAGGCGACGTGCGTGCGCGAGGACGGCACGGCCGCCCGGCTGAAGGTCATCTTCGAGACCGGCGAACTCTCGACGTACGACAACATCCGCCGCGCCTCGTGGCTCGGCATGCTGGCAGGCGCCGACTTCATCAAGACGTCCACCGGCAAGGTGAGCGTCAACGCCACCCCCGCCAACACCCTGCTCATGCTGGAGGCCGTGCGCGACTTCCGTGCGCAGACCGGGGTGCAGATCGGCGTGAAGCCGGCCGGCGGCATCCGTACGTCCAAGGACGCGATCAAGTTCCTGGTGCTGGTCAACGAGACCGCCGGAACGGACTGGCTGGACAGCCACTGGTTCCGCTTCGGCGCCTCCAGCCTGCTGGGCGACCTGCTGATGCAGCGCCAGAAACTGGCCACCGGCCGTTACTCCGGCCCCGACTACGTGACGGTGGACTGAAGACCATGACACCCCAGCCGTTCGTCTACGCACCCGCACCCGAGTCCCGTTCCGTCGTCGACATCGCGCCGTCCTACGGCCTCTTCATCGACGGCGAGTTCACCGAAGCCGCCGACGGCAAGGTCTTCAAGACCGTCTCGCCGAGCACCGAGGAGGTGCTGTCCGAGGTCGCGCGTGCCGGCGCCGAGGACGTGGACCGCGCGGTGAGGGCCGCCCGCAAGGCCTTCGAGAAGTGGTCGGCCCTGCCCGGCTCCGAACGCGCCAAGTACCTGTTCCGGATCGCGCGGATCATCCAGGAGCGCTCCCGCGAGCTCGCCGTCCTGGAGACCCTCGACAACGGCAAGCCGATCAGGGAGACCCGCGACGCCGACCTCCCGCTGGCCGCCGCCCACTTCTTCTACCACGCGGGCTGGGCCGACAAGCTCGGCCACGCCGGGTTCGGACCGAACCCGAGGCCGCTGGGCGTCGCGGGCCAGGTCATCCCCTGGAACTTCCCGCTGCTGATGCTCGCCTGGAAGATCGCCCCGGCGCTCGCCACCGGCAACACCGTGGTCCTCAAGCCCGCCGAGACGACCCCGCTGTCCGCCCTGTTCTTCGCCGACATCTGCCGCATGGCGGGGCTGCCGAAGGGCGTAGTCAACATCCTTCCCGGGTACGGGGACACGGGGGCGGCGCTCGTCGCCCACCCGGACGTGAACAAGGTCGCCTTCACCGGTTCCACGGAGGTCGGCAAGGAAATCGCCCGTTCCGTCGCCGGTACGCCGAAGAAGCTCACTCTCGAACTGGGCGGCAAGGGCGCCAACATCGTCTTCGACGACGCCCCCGTCGACCAGGCCGTCGAGGGCATCGTCACCGGCATCTTCTTCAACCAGGGGCAGGTCTGCTGCGCCGGGTCCCGGCTCCTGGTCCAGGAGTCGGTGCACGACGAGGTGCTGGAGGCGCTCAAGCGCCGGCTGTCCACGCTGCGCCTCGGCGACCCGCTGGACAAGAACACCGACATCGGCGCGATCAACTCCGCCGAGCAGCTGGCCCGTATCAAGGCCCTCGCCGACACCGGCGAGGCCGAGGGCGCCGAGCGCTGGTCCCCGGAGTGCGAACTGCCCTCCTCCGGCTACTGGTTCGCGCCGACCCTCTTCACGGGCGTCACGCAGGCGCACCGGATCGCCCGCGACGAGATCTTCGGCCCGGTGCTCTCCGTGCTGACCTTCCGCACACCGGACGAGGCCGTCGCCAAGGCCAACAACACGCAGTACGGCCTGTCGGCGGGCATCTGGACGGAGAAGGGCTCGCGCATCCTCGCGGTCGCGAACAAGCTCCGCGCCGGGGTCGTCTGGGCCAACACGTTCAACAAGTTCGACCCGACCTCGCCCTTCGGCGGCTACAAGGAGTCGGGCTTCGGCCGCGAGGGCGGCCGTCACGGCCTGGAGGCGTACCTCGATGTCTAAGGAATCGACCGGCGGCTCCGCCGCGACGCGACTTTCTGTCCTCAAGACCTACAAGCTGTACGTCGGGGGCAAGTTCCCCCGCAGCGAGAGCGGCCGGGTGTACGAAGTGACGGACGGCAAGGGAAAGTGGCTGGCCAACGCACCGCTGTCGTCCCGCAAGGACGCGCGCGACGCTGTCGTCGCGGCGCGCAAGGCCTTCGGCGGCTGGTCGGGCGCGACGGCGTACAACAGGGGCCAGGTGCTCTACCGCGTCGCGGAGATGCTGGAGGGCCGCAGGGACCAGTTCGTCCGCGAGGTCGCCGACGCCGACGGATTGTCGAGGTCCAAGGCCGGCGCGGTCGTCGACGCGGCGGTGGACCGCTGGGTGTGGTACGCGGGCTGGACCGACAAGATCGCCCAGGTGGTGGGCGGCGCCAACCCGGTCGCGGGCCCCTTCTTCAACCTCTCCACGCCCGAGCCGACGGGTGTCGTGACCGTGCTGGCCCCGCAGGACTCCTCGTTCCTGGGCCTGGTCTCGGTGATCGCCCCGGTCGTCGCGACCGGCAACACCGCCGTCGTCGTCGCCGGGGAGAGGACGCCGCTGCCCGCGCTGTCCCTGGGCGAGGTGCTGGCCACCTCCGACCTGCCCGGCGGTGTCGTCAACGTCCTGTCCGGCCGTACGGCGGAGCTCGCCGCCCCGCTCGCCGCGCACCAGGACGTCAACGCGATCGACCTCACCGGGGCGGACGAGGCGCTGGCCGAGGAACTTCAGATCGCCGCCGCGGACAACCTGAAGCGGGTGTTCCGTCCACAGACTGTGGACAACGACTGGACGGCCGACCCGGGCACGCGCCGGCTGACGGCCTTCCTGGAGACCAAGACGGTCTGGCACCCCACGGGCGCGCTGGGCGCCTCGGGCTCCTCGTACTGAGCGCTCGGCGTACCGAGCGCTCGGCCGCGCGCTACCGCGAAGGGCCCCGGCGCACGCAGTCATCGGCGCGCCGGGGCCCTTCGCGGTGCTCACGGGCCCCCTCATCCGGGCCGCCCCATCGGGCTCACCTGGGGAGCGCCGAGGTCACCTGCCCGACCACCGGAAGGTCCTGCAGCGCCTGCCCGTCGCTGAGCACGCCCGTGACGGCGGTCGTCCGCACCGGCCGGAAGTCGGCGACCTGCGCTCCGACTCCGTTGGTGAGCGGGTCCGTACCCGTCTTCGCCAGGGGATACAGCTGAAGGCTCTTCAGCGGGGTGACGGAGTGGTGCAGGGCGCTCCCGAGCGCCGCCTGCGGATCGGCCTCGGTCAACTGCCGCAGCGCGCCTCCGGCCTGCCCGGCCTCCGGGCTGTGGGCCGCGTGGGCGGCCGCGGTCGCCGCCCCGCCGAACGCGGCGGTCGCCGCGGTCAGGGTCAGGCCGGCGCGCAGCAGGCCGTGCCGGGTCCTGTCGGTCGCGTGTCGTGGCATGGGGGGAACCTCTCGCAGGTGTGCGTGCATGCGTGTCGTAAGGCAATGCGTACGGACAGTAGTTGAGGGGTGATGCTCGTTCCACTCCGCGTCCCGGGGGATCCCCCGGACGGCCCAATGCGTCAGACTGGTGACCCGTGAGCCTTCCCCCGACACCGACCCGTGTGGTCCTGCTGACCGGCCCTTCGGGAGCCGGCAAGTCCTCGCTCGCGGCCCGTACCGGCCTGCCTGTGCTGCGGCTCGACGACTTCTACAAGGAGGGCGACGACCCCACGCTGCCGCTGGTGGAAGGGACCGGGGACATCGACTGGGACTCGCCCGCCTCCTGGGACGCGGACGCGGCGGTCGCCGCCATCGTGGAGCTGTGCCGCACCGGCCGTACGACCGTGCCCGTGTACTCCATCGCCAGCAGTGCGCGGGAGGGCGCGGAGGTGCTGGACATCGGGCGTACGCCGCTGTTCGTCGCGGAGGGCGTCTTCGCCGCCGACATCGTGGCCCGCTGCCGTGAACTCGGGGTGCTCGCGGACGCGCTGTGCCTGCGCGGCAGGCCGTTCACCACGTTCCGCCGACGGCTGGTGCGGGATCTCCGGGAGGGCCGCAAGTCGGTGCCGTTCCTGCTCCGCAGGGGCTGGCGGCTGATGCGCGCCGAGCCCGGGATCGTGGCGCGGCACGTGGGCCTGGGCGCGCACGCGTGCGGCAGGGAGGAGGCGCTCAGCCGTCTCGCGGTCGCGGTGGCCGCGGACGGCGCGACCGCGCAGCCTCCGCCGGTACCGGCCTGACCGCCTGGCGAACCCGGCTCGAAGGCCCGGACACCGGGGAAGGGGGAACCCGGCCGCCGGGGCCCGACCGCGTGCAGGAACCCCGTGAAAGACATGAAGAAGCGGAGCCGGGCAACCCCCGCCGCCCGGCTCCGCCGCTTCCCCGTTCCCCGTGTCCCCCGTGGAAC
>NZ_JAAAXQ010000232.1 GCF_009916105.1 Streptomyces sp. GC420
CCCGACACCCCCCCAGACGGCCAGGAACACCAAGGTCCGCCCCGGCAACCCATACCTCAAGGGAGCCCCGGGGCTCGCGGCCTTCGGCGCGGTGAGAACCAAGGGCACCCACCTGCAGGCGCGCTACAAGCGACTGACCGCCCGCCGTGGCCCGCTCAAAGCCCTGGTCGCCGTCGAGCACTCGATCATCACCGCGATCTGGCACATGCTCACCGACAGCGTCCCCTACCACGAGCTCGGCGGCGACTACTTCACCCAACGCGACCCCGAACGCGCCGCCCGCCGCGCGTTCAACGCCCTCAACCAGCTCGGCTACACCGTCACACTCAACCCGATCGAGAGCGCAGCCTAAGCACCGCATGGTCCGGACACCCGGCGGCCCACTGAGACCACCGGGTATCCAGCCATGCGCACACCATCCTGACCTGCTGTTTATTTACGCGTCAGACTCCCTTGTCAGCTGGCTCCAGAATCGCCACGCACTCCACGTGGTGCGTCATCGGGAACAGGTCGAACGCGCGCAGGGTCCGGCAGCGGTAGCCCGCATCGCGGAAGTAGGCGAGGTCGCGGGCGAGGGCCGCCGGGTCGCAGGCGACGTACGCGATGCGGCGCGGGCCCAGGCCCGCGAGGTGGCGGACGGTGTTCTTGCCCGCGCCCGCCCGGGGCGGGTCGAGGACGACGAGGTCGACCTCGGTGATCCCGGTGCGCGGGAGAGCCTGCTCGACCTTGCCCTGCTCGATGCGGACCCGGTCGAAGTCCCGCAGGTTGTGCCGGGCGTCCAGGACGGCGCGCTTGCCCGACTCGATGCCGAGGACCGCGCCCTGCTCGCCCACCCGGTCCGCCAGCGCGCCCGCGAACAGGCCGACGCCGCAGTACAGGTCGAGTGCCATGTCGCCCTTGCGGGGCAGCAGGCCCTGCATCACGGCCTTGACCAGGAGGTCGGCCGCCTGCGGGTGGACCTGCCAGAAGCCGCCCATGCCCACGCGGTACGTGCGGTCGTCGGCGCGCTCGCGGACGAAGTCCCGGCCGTGGACGCGGTGCACTCCCCCGTCCTTCTCGTCGACCCGCAGCACCGAGACGGGGCGGTCCAGCTCGACCAGCGGCAGCCGGGCGCCGGGGCGCGGGGTGAGGACGACCTGGCGGTCGCCTGAGCCGGTGGCGGCGATCGCCTCGACCGAGGCCATGCCGGGCCAGTCGCGGTGCTCGACGCCGAGTTCGCTGACGCCGGGGGCGGCGATCAGGCAGTGGTCGACCACCTCGACCTCGTGGGAGCGGTGCCGCCGCAGCCCGATCCGGCCGTCCTCGTCCACCGCGTACTGCACGCGGGTGCGCCAGCCCGGCACCTCGCCGGGCGGCAGCTTGTCGCCGGGCGCCGGCATGACGGTGCCGTCCCAGCCGGCGTCCTCGGGTTTCAGTCCGGCGAGCCGCTCCAGCTGCTCGGCGATCACCTCGCCCTTGAGCCGCCGCTGGGCGCCGGGCTTGGCGTGCTGCCAGTCGCAGCCTCCGCACTTGCCGGGACCGGCGAAGGGGCAGGGCGCCTCGACCCGGTCCTTGGACGCCTCGATGATCCGTACCGCGTCGGCCCGCAGGAACCGGGAGTCCTCGGCACCCTCGGTGACCCGGACCACGGCCCTCTCGCCGGGCAGGGCGTGGCGGACGAAGAGGACTCGCCCCTCCTCGGTGCGGGCGATGCAGTGGCCGCCGTGCGCGACGGGCCCGACCTCGACCTCGTACTCCGCCCCGACCAGCGACGACTCAGATTCTGTGGGCATGGCGGAGTGAGCTCCAGGTGAGGGAGGAAGGGGTGCAGCCCACCAGTCTACGGGCCCGCGGGGATCCTCTGCCCCGCTGCCCCGCGCCAGCTGTCCCGTGCCCGGGGACGCCCCGCGCCCGCGTGCCACCCCGCGCCCGGGGGACGGGCGTGCGCGCGGCCGCCGCGTCACTCCTTGCCGGTGGGCTCCTTCGTCCGCTCGTCGACGGGGCCGCGCCGCACCGAGCCGGGGGCGTTCCACTCCTGCCGCTTCCGCGCCCGCAGCTTGGCGGCCTCGGACGACCTGAGCTGGTAGGGCACCGAGGTGACCATGATGCCCGGCGTGAACAGGAGCCTGCCCTTGAGCCGCAGCGCGCTCTGGTTGTGCAGCAGGTGCTCGTACCAGTGGCCGACGACGTACTCGGGGATGATCACGCTCACCACGTCCCGCGGGCTCTCCCGCCGCAGCCGCTTGACGTAGTCGATGACGGGCCGGGTGACCTCCCGGAACGGCGAGTCGAGGATCTTCAGCGGTACCTCGATGCCGCGCCGCTCCCACTCCTCCCTCAGCGCCTTCGTCTCCGCCGGGTCGACGCCGATGCTGAGCGCCTCCAGGGTGTGGGAGCGCATCAGCTTGGCGTACGCCAGGGCGCGCAGCGTCGGCTTGTGGACCTTGGAGACCAGCACGATGGAGTGGACCCGGGACGGCCGGACGCTGTCCTCGCTCGGGCCCTCGGGGGCGGCGATCTCGTCCGACACCCGGTCGTAGTGCCTGCGGATCGCGGTCATGGTGCCGTAGAAGATCACCATGCCGAGCAGGGCCACCCAGGCACCGTGCGTGAACTTGGTGACGAGTACGACGACGAGCACCAGGCCGGTGAAGAACGCGCCGAAGGTGTTGATGGCCCGCGAGCGGATCATGCGGCGGCGCTCGGCGGGGTCCTTCTCGACGGCCAGGTGACGGTTCCAGTGCCGCACCATGCCGGTCTGGCTCAGGGTGAAGGAGACGAACACACCGACGATGTAGAGCTGGATGAGGCGGGTGGAGTCCGCGTCGTAGGCGTAGACGAGGACGGCGGCCGCCCCGGCCAGCACGACGATGCCGTTGGAGAAGGCGAGCCGGTCACCGCGGGTGTGCAGCTGGCGCGGCAGGTAGCGGTCCTGCGCGAGGATCGAGCCGAGCAGCGGGAAGCCGTTGTACGCCGTGTTGGCGGCCAGGAACAGCACCAGCGCGGTGGCCGCGGCGAGCAGGACGAACATGAACGTGCCGTCGCCGAAGACGGCCGCCGCGACCTGCGAGATCACCGGGTCCTGGACGTAGCCCGCGCCGACCGGGGTGCCGTCGCGCAGCAGGTCGATCGCCGGCTTCTCCGCCATCTTCACGTCGGTGGCCATGGCCAGGCCGATGATGCCGCAGAACATGGTGACGGCCAGCAGGCCCATCATGAACAGCGTCGTCGCGGCGTTCCGGCTCTTCGGCTTGCGGAAGGCGGGGACGCCGTTGCTGATGGCCTCGACACCCGTGAGCGCCGCACAGCCGGACGAGAAGGCCCGCAGCAGCAGGAAGAACAGCGCGAAACCGGCCAGGCCCTGCTGCTCGGGCTTGATCTCGAAGTCGGCGGTGGGTGCCGCCATCGACTCGCCGAGGACGAGTCCGCGGAAGGCTCCCCAGAGGATCAGCGAGAAGACGCCGAAGACGAAGACGTAGGTGGGGATGGCGAAGAGCTTGCCCGACTCGCGCACCCCGCGCAGGTTCATCAGCGTCAGCAGGACGATCATGCCGACGGCGCACAGCACCTTGTGCTCGATGACGAAGGGGACGGCCGAGCCCAGGTTCTCCACACCGGAGGAGATGGACACCGCCACGGTGAGGACGTAGTCGACCAGCAGCGCGCTGGCGACGGTCAGCCCGGCGCGGGGGCCGAGGTTGGTGTTGGCGACCTCGTAGTCACCGCCACCGCTGGGGTAGGCGTGCACGTTCTGCCGGTACGAGGCGACGACCGTGAACATGAGGACGACGACCGCGGCGGCGATCCACGGGCTGAAGTGGTAGGCCGACAGGCCCGCCACGGACAGCACAAGAAGTACCTCGCCCGGCGCGTAGGCCACGGACGAGAGCGGGTCGGAGGCGAAGACAGGAAGTGCGATGCGCTTGGGCAGGAGCGTTTCTCCCAGCCTGTCGCTACGCAGCGCCCGGCCGATCAGGATCCGTTTGGGCACGTCGGTCAGTTTGGACACAACTGGTAAGCGTAAGGCTTCGGCCAACGCGGTGCCCACCCGCCACCCCCCCGCAATGAAGGCAATCGGACGTCGGCGGAATAAGCTCGTCTGCGGGTGGCGCCGCTTGCCGCCCCCATCGTTGCCCGGCGGGACGGGAAGGTTGTTGTGAGCAGGGTGTTGTCGCAGGTCAGCGGAACGACCAGGAGTGCGGGGTAACTAGGCGATGCATGTCGTCATCATGGGGTGCGGGAGAGTCGGTTCCGCTCTCGCGCAGAACCTGGAGCAGCAGGGGCACACCGTCGCCGTGGTCGACCAGGACCCCACGGCTTTCCGCCGTCTGGGCGCCGGTTTCGGCGGCCGCCGGGTCACCGGGGTCGGATTCGACCAGGACACCCTCCGCGAGGCGGGGATCGAGGAGGCGGGCGCCTTCGCCGCGGTGAGCAGCGGTGACAACTCGAACATCATCGCCGCCCGGGTGGCCCGCGAGATGTTCGGGATCGAGAACGTCGCGGCGCGCATCTACGATCCCCGGCGCGCCGAGGTCTACCAGCGCCTGGGCATCCCCACCGTCGCCACGGTCCGCTGGACCGCCGACCAGATGCTGCGCCGGCTGCTGCCCTCGGGCGCCGAGCCGCTGTGGCGCGATCCCTCGGGCGCTGTGCAGCTCGCCGAGGTCCACACCTCCACGGCCTGGGTGGGGCAGAAGATCAGCCGCCTCCAGGACGAGACCGGTGTGCGGGTCGCGTTCCTCACCCGTCTGGGAGAGGCCGTTCTGCCCACCTCCCAGACGGTGCTTCAGGAGGGCGACCTGGTGCACGTGATGATGCGCACCGACGAGATCGAGAAGGTGGAATCGGCCTTCGCGGTCGGTCCCGAGGAGGCGGCGCACTGATGCGAGTCGCGATTGCCGGAGCCGGCGCGGTGGGGCGTTCCATCGCGGGTGAGCTGCTGGAGAACGGGCACGAGGTGCTGCTGATCGACAAGGCGCCCACGGCCATCTCGGTGGAGCGGGTACCGCAGGCCGAATGGCTGCTGGCCGACGCGTGCGAGATCACCTCGCTGGACGAGGCGGCACTCCAGCGCTGCAACGTGGTCATCGCGGCGACCGGCGACGACAAGGTCAATCTCGTCGTCGCACTGCTGGCGAAGACCGAGTACGGCGTGCCGCGGGTGGTGGCCCGCGTGAACAACCCGAAGAACGAGCGGCTGTTCAACGAGTCCTGGGGCGTGGACGTCGCCGTTTCCACCCCGCGGCTGATGTCGGCCCTGGTCGAGGAGGCCGTCAGCGTCGGCGATCTGGTGCGGCTGCTGCGCTTCAGCCACGGTGACGCCAACCTGGTGGAGCTGACGCTGCCGCCGGAGTCGGCGCTGGCCGGCACCCAGGTCGGCGATGTGGAGTGGCCGCAGGACACCTCGCTGGTCACCATCATCCGGGGTACGCGGGTGCTCACCCCGAACAAGGAGGACTCCCTGGAGGCCGGGGACGAACTGCTGTTCGTCGCGGCGCCTGCGAGGGAGGAGCAGCTGGAGGAACTGCTGTCGGTGCGCCGCGAGGACACGGCCTAGCGGGGCCTAGCGGCTGCCGTCCGTCCGTCCGTACACGGCCGAGGGGCCCGGCATCACCTCATCGGGATGCCGGGCCCCTCGGCCGTGTAAGCGGGACGCAGGTGCGGGGCGCTATGCGTCGCCCGCGGAGGCGGCCGCCCTGCGCTCCTGCTCCGCGCGTTCCTTCTCGGCGCGCTCCTCCGCCTCCATCTCGGCGAAGACGTCGATCGGCGGCGGCGCCTTCGCGAGGAAGATCCAGGTCAGATAGACCGCCAGCAGGAACGGCGGGATCTTCAGCGCGATCAGGACCCAGCCGAGCTGGGTGGTGTCCGCCCACCAGTACAGCGGGAAGAGGATCGCGCACTTGGCGAGGAGGATCAGACCCCACGCCCAGCTGGCCTTGGCGTAGGCCTTCTTCCGGCCGGGGTTGCGGGTGCGCCAGGACAGGTTCTCCCTGAAGACCGGTCCCAGCATCAGACCCATCAGCGGCACCCCGCACAGGGTGGAGACGATGTACGCGAGCGCCAGCCCCAGCGTGTACAGCATGCCGGGGAGGTAGAAGTCCTTGGCGTTGCCGGTCATCATCGCGAAGACGACACCGAAGGCCACGCCGAAGACACCGCTGAAGGCGTGCTTGACGGTGTCCTTCGCGGCCAGGCGGGCGATGCCGAGCACCACGGCGACGGCGAGCGCGGAGATCGCGGAGATGTGCAGGTTCTTGTTGATCGTGTAGATGGTCACGAAGAGCAGGCCGGGGACGACCGTCTCCACCATGCCCCGCATGCCGCCGAAGGCCTCGAACAGCGCGGCCTCGGTAACGGCCCTGCTGTCGGCTGCGTCCTCGGCGGTCCGGCTGCCCTGGCTGTGCTGCTCTGTCGTCGGCGGCTTGTCGAGTGACGTCACCGGCTACTCCTGTCCGAGCGGTCGGAGTTCGTACTTGGGATTGAACAGCACCCGGCGGCCGCGGCTCATGGAGATCCGGCCCGATGCGATGAGCCTGCGACCCGGTTCTATGCCCGCGATGGAGCGCCTGCCGAGCCACACCACATCCAGCGCGCCCGAGCCGTCGAACAGCTCGGCCTCCAGGGCCGGGACACCGGCCCGCGGTCGCAGGGTGACCGTCCGCAAGGTACCAGTCACCTTGACGATCTGCCGGTCGTCGCATTCGGCGATACGGGTGCATCCCGCCGCCTGCGCGTCCTCCTGCAGTTCGGCGGAGTGCAGCTCCTCCTGTGAGCTGGACAGCCGGTCGAGCAGCCGGCGGAACCGGCTCGCCGGCTTCTCGTGGCGGGTTGCAGCGCTCATACCGTTAGCGTAACGGGCCCGGCCGCCGGCCAATCACCCTCGAACACACAACCGACCCGCTCGTGCCGGCCCGGCACGCGGACGGCCCGCCGCCGGGTCCCCCGCGCGAGCGGGGGTCCGGCGCGGGCCGTCCGGTGGGTCGAAACGGTGCGAGCGGCGCGGAGCCTGCCTGCCGCGGCGGCCGGATCCGTCAGCGGACCTCGGTGATCTCCGGACCGCGGCTGAGCTTGCCCATGCCGCCGGAGAACCGGGAGCCGGTCTCCTCCTGCTGCACGCCCTCGGGCACCATCTGCGCGTCGTCGGGCAGCTTGAGGACGATCGGGTCGCGGGGTGCCATCGGGCCGTCGCCGCGCACCACCACGGTGTCCCGGAAGATCTGTTCGAGCAGCCCGGCGGCCTGCGGCTGCACCGCGCCCTGGCCGGAGATGACACCGCGCAGGAACCAGCGGGTGCCGTCCACGCCGACGAAGCGCACGAGCTGGACGCCGTTCGTGCCGTCCGGCAGCTGTACGGGCACCTGCGCACGCAGTTCCCAGCCGAGCGGGCCCTCGACCTCGTCGATGATGCCGCCCTGCTTGGTGATGCCGGTGGCGATCTCCTCGCGCACCTCGCCCCAGATGCCCTCCTTCTTGGGGGCGGCGAAGGCCTGCAGCTGGATGGCGCTGTCGCGCAGCACCACCGTGGCCGCGACGATCGCGTCGCCGGCCACCTCGACCCGCAGTTCCATGCCCTCGACCCCGGGGACGAACAGTCCCCCGAGGTCGACCCGGCCCTCACCGGGCCGGGAGACCTCGGAGACGTCCCAGGGGCCGTCGGGGCGGGGGGCCGGCGGCAGGTTCACCCGGCGCGGCTCGCCGCTGTCGGGGCCCTCGGCGTCCTGATCCTCGTCGACGCCGTCGACGACCTGCTCGGCCTCGCCCGCCGAGCCCTCGGCGGAGTCCCTCTTCTTGCGACGTCCGAACACGTCACTGTCCTTCCCGGTCGGATACGACCGAAGCGTATCGATTCCCGCCCTTGTGCCCTTGGCTGTCGCCGTCCGTGGCCGCATGGCCTCCCGTGGACCCGAAGCCCCCGTCGGCCCGCGCCGAGCCGGGGAGTTCCGCGACCTCGTGGAAGCGCACTTTCTCGACCTGCTGGACGATCAACTGGGCGATCCGGTCGAAGCGCTCGAACCGCACGCTCTCGCGCGGGTCGAGGTTGACCACGATCACCTTGATCTCCCCACGGTACCCGGCATCAACCGTCCCCGGGGCATTCACGAGGGCGACTCCGCAGCGAGCGGCGAGACCGGACCTCGGGTGCACGAACGCGGCGTACCCGTCGGGCAGCGCCAGGGACACCCCGGTGGGCAGGACGGCCCGCTCGCCGGGGGCCAGTTCCGCGGCCTCGGTGGTGACGAGATCCGCGCCGGCGTCGCCCGGGTGCCCGTACGCCGGGACCGGCACCTCCGGGTCGAGCCGCCGGATGAGCACGTCGACGGGGCCGCGGCTCACGGATTCACCTCGAAGGCGCGGGCGCGACGGACCTGGTCGGGATCGGACATGGCGGCCCGGATCTCCTCCGGGCGGCCGTTGTCGATGAAGTGGTCGACCTTGACCTCGACGAACAGGGCGTCCGCGCGGATGGCGACGGGCCCGTCGGGGCCGCCGATCCTGCCGGTCGCGGTGCTGTAGATCTTACGCCCGTCGACGGCGGTCACCTCGGACTGCAGGTGCAGCACGGTGCCGACCGGCACCGGGCGCACGTAGTCGGTCTCCAGCCGCCCGGTCACGGCGATCACCCGCAGCAGCCAGCTCAGCGCGCCGAGCGTCTCGTCCAGCGCGGTGGCCAGTACGCCGCCGTGCGCGAGGCCGGGCGCGCCCTGGTGGGCGGGCTGCACGGTGAACTCGGCGGTCACCGTGACACCCTCTCCGGCACGCGCCATCAGGTGCAGGCCGTGCGGTTGCCCGTCGCCGCAGCCGAAACAGTGCTCGTAGTGTGCGCCGAGGAGTTCCCCGGGCGCCGGGGCTTCGGGGTGCCGTACCGGCTTCCGGGCTCCTGGTGGCGGGGTCAGCGCCGAAGTTGTTCCACTCACAGGCGCAGACCTTACCCGCGCATCAACCAGCCGGTGTCACCGTGCCAAGCTTGTGGGCATGCAGCCTTCTGCCCCGTCCTACGAAGAACGCCTGACCGCTCCCCCCGCGTGGTGGGTCATCTGCGGTATCACCGGGATCGTCTGCGCGCTGATCCTGGTGCCCCTGGGCTCGCTGGCACCTCTCGCGGGACTCATCGGCGGCTGGGTGCTCGCCGGGGTGGCGGCGAGCGCCTACGGGTCGGTACGCATCCGGGTCGTGGCCGGCTCACTGGTCGCGGGCGACGCGAGGATCCCCTTGTCGGCACTGGGCACGACCGAGGTGCTGGACGCGGAGGAGGCCCGCGCCTGGCGCACGTACAAGGCGGACACGCGCGCCTTCATGCTGCTGCGCGGCTACATCCCGACGGCGCTGCGGGTCGAGGTCACCGACCCCGACGACCCGACGCCGTACCTGTATCTGTCGACCCGCCGTCCCGAGGAGCTGGCCGCGGCCCTCGCCGCGGTGCGGACGGCCGGCTAACGGGCGGCGCTCAGCGGCCGAGCTCCCGGGGCGGCTGTCCCGGGTCGATCGGGTCCTGCGGCTGGTCCAGGGAGGGCAGCGCCTCCAGGGCGCTCCACGGGACCTGGCGGGTCCGAAGGTCCTTGCGGATCTTCTCCGCGAGTTTCCTGGTGTCGCGGCGGTTCATCACGGCTCCGACCGCCGCGCCGACCATGAACGGCATCAGGTTCGGCAGGTTGCGCACCATCCGCTTCATGATCTGCTGGCGCAGCTGGTGCTTCATGTGGCTGCTGAGCGCGCCGTTGAAGGTCGACGGCCGGGAGAGGTCGACGCCGCGCTCGTCGGACCAGGCGGCGAGGTACGCGGTGCCGCGCTGCTTCAGACCGCCCGGTGGGCGCTGTCCGTAGACCTCGTGCAGTTCCGCGACGAGCTTGAGCTCGATCGAGGCCACGCCGAGGATCTCGGCGGCCAGTTCTGTGGGCATCGCGGGCGGCACCGGCATCATCGCGGCGGCGCCGATCCCGGCGCCCACCGTCGAGGTGGCGTTGGCGGCGCCCGCGACGAGTCTGTCGGCGAGCTGCTCCGGGCCGAGGCCCGGGAACTGTCTGCGCAGGGCGGCCAGATCGCGCACCGGTACGCGCGGGGCCGTCTCGATGAGCCGGTCCGCGAGGAACCCGAGACCGGCCTTGGCGCCCGCCCGGCTGCTGCGCACCGCGCTGAGCACTCCGTCCTTGACGAAGGACAGGCGGCGAGCCCCGGGGGTCGGCCGGGGCCCTTCGTTCACCCCCGTGACGACCGGCAGGGGAGCGTCGGACCCGGAGGGCGTCACGGCGCCCTCCGCCGGGCCTGTGCCGCCCTCGTGGGCCTCAGGTCGCACCTGCCCCCGGAAGTCGGGCTTCCGGGCCGGTGTGGAGCCTGCCACGGCCGGGCCGGCCTCAGTCGCAGTCTCGGCAGATGGGCTGGCCGTTCTTCTCACGGGCCAGCTGGCTGCGGTGATGGACCAGGAAGCAGCTCATGCAGGTGAACTCGTCCGCCTGCTTGGGCAGCACCCGGACCGCCAGCTCCTCGTTCGAGAGATCGGCGCCCGGGAGCTCGAGCCCTTCGGCCGCCTCGAACTCGTCCACGTCGACGGTCGAGGTCGTCTTGTCGTTGCGCCGGGCCTTCAGCTCTTCGATGCTGTCCTCGTTGAGGTCGTCATCGGTCTTGCGTGGGGTGTCGTAGTCCGTAGCCATTTTGTCGCTCTCCCCCTCTGGGTGTCTGCGGTGTCTCAGCGCACGTAACGCGTGAGAGGCCGGACTTGTGCCCGACCCGAGGCGGAGATTTTGCCTCACATCAAGGTCTGTTACTCAATCGACACCCAACCGCACCTCTGGCGAGGTGATCGGGCTGGATGCGGTGGGGACCATACACGGTCCCACTGATGCTGCTCACGGGCGCCACCCCGTGTACTTCCCGTGATCACGGCCCCTCAAAACCCGGATTTTCCAGGCTTTCCGGCAGGTCAGCCGATCACATAGCGTACGCGACCGGAAAACCGCCCGTGTGATCGATCACACACGGGTTCCCACGGAACAGGTCCCGAAAATTCCGCTCAAAGCGAACTGGAGGCGGACCGCTCAGAACCGTCAAACCGGCAGGCTCACCAGCATGTCGAGCCCGCCGCCCTCGCGCGGTGTCGCGGTGATGCGGCCGCCGTGGGCACGCGCCACGGAGCGCGCGATGGACAGCCCCAGGCCGACGCCCTTGTCGCTGCCGGTCCGCTCCGTCCGCAGCCTGCGGAAAGGCTCGAAGAGGTTGTCCACCTCGTACGCCGGCACCACAGGCCCCGTGTTGGACACCGTGAGAACCGCCTCCCCCGGGAGCAGCCGCGTGGTCACCTCGACCCACCCGCCCTCGGCCGCGTTGTAGCGCACGGCGTTCTGCACCAGGTTCAGCGCGATCCGCTCCAGCAGCACCCCGTTGCCCTGCACGACGGCCGGTGCGCGCTCCCCGCGGATCTCCACGCCCTTGGCCTGGGCCTCCCCGCGCACCTGCTCGATGGCGCGGGCGGCCACCTCGGCGAGGTCGACAGGCTTGCGCTCGACGACCTGGTTCTCGCTGCGGGCCAGCAGCAGCAGTCCCTCCACGAGCTGCTCGCTGCGCTCGTTCGTCGCCAGGAGCGTCTTGCCGAGCTGCTGGAGCTCCGCGGGGGCGCCCGGGTCGGAGAGCGACACCTCCAGCAGGGTGCGGTTGATCGCCAGCGGCGTCCGCAGCTCGTGCGAGGCGTTGGCCACGAAGCGCTGCTGCGCCGTGAAGGCCCGCTGGAGCCGGCCCAGCATCTCGTCGAAGGTGTCGGCCAGCTCCTTCAGCTCGTCGTCGGGGCCGTCCAGCTCGATCCGGCGGGACAGGTCGGAGCCGGCGACCTGCCGGGCGGTGCGGGTGATCCGGCCCAGCGGGGACAGCACCCGGCCCGCCATGGCGTAGCCGAAGGCGAACGCGATCACGCTGAGACCGAGCAGGGCCAGCAGCGAGCGGCTGAGCAGTTCGTCGAGCGCCTCCCGGCGGCGGTGGTCGGTGCACTCACTGATCGCCGCGTTGAACTCGCTGATCTGCTGCTCACCCGCGATCTGGGGGCAGTCCGGGCTGGAGACCTTGGTGTCCGGGCCGGAGACGATCTCGAAGAGCGGCTCGTTGCCGGTGTTGATCGCCTGGGCGGCCAGCAGATAGATGATCGACAGCAGCAGGATGCCCGCTATCAGGAACATCCCCCCGTAGAGCAGGGTGAGCCTTATCCGGATGGTGGGCCGCAGCCAGGGCAGCTGGTACTGCGGCACGGACGGCGGGTCCCAGGTGGGTTTCGGGGGCACCGAGGCCGGCGCGGGAGTCGTGGCCACGCCGATCAGATCCGGTAGCCGGAGCCGGGAACCGTGACGATGACGGGGGGCTCGCCCAGCTTCCGGCGCAGCGTCATCACCGTCACCCGCACCACGTTCGTGAACGGATCGGTGTTCTCGTCCCACGCCTTCTCCAGCAGTTGCTCGGCCGAGACCACAGCGCCCTCGCTGCGCATCAGCACCTCGAGCACCGCGAACTCCTTGGGTGCCAGCTGCACCTCGCGCCCGTCGCGGAACACCTCGCGGCGGTTCGGGTCCAGCTTGATGCCGGCCCGCTCCAGGACGGGCGGCAGCGCCACCGTCGTACGGCGGCCCAGGGCGCGCACCCGTGCGATCAGCTCGCTGAAGGCGAAGGGCTTGGGGAGGTAGTCGTCGGCGCCTATCTCCAAGCCCTCGACGCGGTCGCTCACGTCGCCGGAGGCGGTCAGCATCAGGACGCGGGTGGGCATGCCCAGCTCGACGATCTTCCGGCAGACGTCGTCGCCGTGGACGAGGGGCAGGTCCCGGTCGAGGACGACCACGTCGTAGTCGTTGACGCCGATGCGTTCGAGGGCGGCGGCCCCGTCGTAGACGACGTCGACTGCCATGGCCTCCCGGCGCAGTCCGGTGGCCACCGCATCGGCGAGCAGTTGCTCGTCCTCGACGACGAGTACGCGCACGGCGTTCGTTCCTTCCAGAAGGTGCCCGGGGGCAGGTGTGGGAGCCCGAAGGGTTCGAGCCATGACCAATCCTGCCCCCAACAACCGTAAACCGGCGGTAAGGCGGCTTACGGCGGCGATACGGAGGCGATCGGGCGGGGTGCGGCAGGGGTGACGG
>NZ_JAAAXQ010000233.1 GCF_009916105.1 Streptomyces sp. GC420
CCCCCTTCCCTTCGTGTCCGCGCGGTCAGCCCGTGTTGCGCAGGCCGGCCGCCACACCGTTGACGGTCAGCAGCAGGGCCCGGGAGAGCAGCGGGTCCGCGGGCTCACCGCGTTCCGCCGCGGCGCGCTGGCGGGCCAGCAGCGAGACCTGGAGGTAGGAGATCGGGTCGAGGTAGGCGTCGCGGACGCGGAAGGTCTGCCGGAGGACGGGGTTCGCGTCGAGCAGTTCGTCCTCGCCGGTGATGCGCAGCACCTCCCGGACGGTGAGGTCGTGTTCGGCCTCGATCCTGTCGAACACGTGCCCCAGATCGTCGGGGACGAGGGTGTCGACGTAGTGGCGGGCGATCCGCAGGTCGGTCTTGGCCAGGGTCATCTCCACGTTGGAGATGAAGTTGCGGAAGAAGTGCCACTGTCCGTACATCTCGTCCAGCACCCCGTCGAGGCCCGCCTCGCGCAGCGCCTTCAGACCGGATCCGACGCCGAACCAGCCGGGCACGATCTGCCGCGACTGGGTCCAGCCGAACACCCAGGGGATGGCGCGCAGTCCGTCGAGCCCCGCGCCGGAGTCCGGGCGGCGGGAGGGCCGTGAGCCCAGGTGCAGGTCGGCGAGCTGGTCGACGGGTGTGGAGGCGAAGAAGTACGCGGGCAGGTCCGGGTCCTCGACGAGCCGCCGGTACGCGGTGTGGGCCGCGTCGGAGACGGTGTCCATGGCGGCGTCCCAGCGGGCGAGCGCCTCCTCGGGCTGGCGCGGCGCGGTGTGCAGGGCGGAGGCCTGCAGCGTGGCCGCCACGGTCAGTTCGAGGTTCTCCCTGGCCAGGGAGGGGATGAGGTACTTGTCGGAGATGACCTCGCCCTGCTCGGTGACCTTGATCTCTCCGTCGAGGGTGCCCCAGGGCTGGGCGAGGATCGCGTCGTGCGAGGGGCCTCCGCCGCGGCCGACGGTGCCGCCGCGGCCGTGGAAGAGCCGCAGCCGTACGCCGTGGCGGTGTGCCACGTCGCGCAGCCGGCGCTGGGCCCGGTGGATCTCCCACTGGGAGGTGGTGATGCCGCCGAACTTGGAGGAGTCGGAGTAGCCGAGCATGACCTCCTGGACGTCGCCGCGCAGGGCGACGAGCCGCCGGTAGGAGGGGTCGGCGAGCATGTCGTCGAGGATCGTGTCGGCGGCCTTGAGCTCGTCGGTGGTCTCCAGGAGCGGCACGATGCCGATCTTTGCCCAGCCGGCGTGCAGGTCGACCAGTCCGGCCTCGCGTGCGAGGACGGCGGCGGCGAAGACGTCGTCGGCGCCCTGGCACATGGAGATGATGTACGACTCGACGATCTCCGGGCCGAAGCGCTCGAAGGCTTCCTTGATGGTGTGGAAGACGCCGAGGGTCTTCGTGCCCGCGGCGTCGAGCGGCGCCGGGGTCGGGGCGAGCGGGCGCCGCGAGCGCAGTTCCTTGGCGAGGAGCTTCTGCCGGTAGTCGCGGGGCATGTCGGCGTAGCGCCAGGACTCCTCGCCGAGGCGGTCGAAGAGCTGGCCCAGGGCGTGGTGGTGGGCGTCGGCGTGCTCGCGGACGTCCATGGTGGCGAGCTGGAGCCCGAACGCGGCCAGGGTGCGGATGACGCGGTCCATGCGGCCGTCGGCGAAGAGTCCGCCGCGGTGGGCGCGCAGTGAGGCCTGGATGATCTTGAGGTCGGCGAGCAGCTCGGAGGTGCCGAGGTAGTCGCGGCCCGGCTGGTGCGGGGTGCCCTTGGCGAGCCGGGCGCGGGTGTTGATGAGCTTCTGCCGGATGCAGGTGGCCTTGAGGCGGTACGGCTCCTCGGCGTTGAGGCGCTTGTAGCGGGGGCTGATCTCGGGCAGCTGCTCGAGGTCGGCCTGCAGGGAGCCGAGGAGTTCCTCGGTGGCGCCGGCGTAGCGGATGGAGTTCGACAGCAGGCCGCGCAGGTGGTCGATCATGTCGAGGGCGTCGCTGATGCCGTGCTCGTGCTGGAGGATCAGCACCTCCCAGGTCACCTCGGGGGTGACGTTGGGGTTGCCGTCGCGGTCGCCGCCGATCCAGGTGCCGAAGGTCAGCGGGCGGGTCCCGGCGGGCAGTTCGATGCCGACGCGGGCCAGTTCGGCGGCCAGGTCCTCGAGGACGTCGCCGACGGCGCCCGTGTGCAGTTCGTCGAGGTAGTAGACGGCGTTGCGGGCCTCGTCGGCGGGTTCGGGGCGGACGACGCGCAGCTCGTCGGTCTGCCAGACGAGGTCGATGTTCTCGGCGAGGCGCAGGTCGTGGCGGCGGCGGTCGGCCTCGATGACCGGGGTCTGAAGGAGTTCGGCGATGCGGCGCAGCTTGTTGAGGACGGACCGGCGGGCGGCCTCGGTGGGGTGCGCGGTGAACACCGGCCTGACGTTCAGGTGTTCCACCGTGCGGCGCAGGTGCTCGGGGTCGGCGTCCTTGAGTCGGTCGGCGGTGCGGGCGAGGAGCCCGCCCTCGGCGGCGCGCCGGGCGCGCAGGGCACGCCCGCGGTGCACCTGCTCGGTCACATTCGCCAGATGGAAGTAGGTCGAGAACGCCCGTACGAGCTTGGCGGCCGTTTCCAGGTCGGTGTTGCCCAGCAGTCGTGCGGCAGCCTCACCGTCGCTCCTGGTGAGAGCGCGGACACGCTCGACGAGTTCGAGAAGATCGGGCCCCTCCTGCCGGACGAGCGTCTCGCCCAGCAGGTCACCCAGGCGTCGGATGTCGGCGCGCAGTTCGGCGCTGCCGGCGGGGGTCAGGTCGGCACTGCTCACAGGTGCGGCTCCTTGCAGTGTGCACAACACGTCGAAGAGGGATCTGGAGGCTGCGGACCGCGCTGTCCGACGACACACAGGATAGGTGTCCGCTTCCGAGCCGTCCGGCACACCCCGATCGGCCCTCTTGCCGCGCTGATACTCGCTGCCATACTTACGACGCCGTAGGTTACGGAAGCGTAGCCACGGGCACCCGGGGAAAGCATCCAGCGGGTCCTGTCAATCTCACCTCACAGGGGACGCCCCCATGACCACGACTCCCAATGTGATCGACGACGCCCCGAAGGCGACCGACACCCCACTTCCGTCAGCCACTCTCGGTGGAGAGAAGAAGCGTTCGATCGAGCAGATCACGCTGCTCCTCTTCATCACCTTGCCCTTCCTCGCGCTGCTCGCCGCCGTGCCCATGGCGTGGGGCTGGGGGGTGAGCTGGCTCGACCTCGGGCTGCTCGTCTTCATGTACTACCTGGGCTGCCACGGCATCACCATCGGCTTCCACCGCTATTTCACGCACGGCTCCTTCAAGGCGAAGCGCCCGCTGCGGATCGCGCTGGCCGTCGCCGGCTCGATGGCGGTCGAGGGGCCGCTGGTGCGCTGGGTGGCCGACCACCGCAAGCACCACCGGTTCTCCGACGCCGAGGGCGACCCCCACTCGCCGTGGCGCTACGGCGAGACGATCCCGGCCCTGCTGAAGGGTCTGTGGTGGGCCCACATCGGCTGGATGTTCGACGAGGAGCAGACGCCTCAGGAGAAGTACGCACCGGACCTGATCAAGGACCCGGCCATAAGGCGTATCTCCCGGCAGTTCGTCTTCTGGACGATCCTGTCCCTGGCGATCCCGCCGCTGGTCGGCGGCCTGGTGACGATGTCCTGGTGGGGCGCCTTCACCGCGTTCTTCTGGGGCTCCCTGGTGCGGGTCGCACTGCTGCACCACGTGACCTGGTCGATCAACTCGATCTGCCACGCCGTCGGCAACCGCCCCTTCAAGTCCCGGGACCGCTCCGGCAACGTGTGGTGGCTGGCGGTGCTGTCCTGCGGCGAGTCCTGGCACAACCTGCACCACGCCGACCCGACCTCCGCGCGGCACGGTGTGGAGCGCTGGCAGCTGGACTCGTCCGCCCGGATCATCCGCTGGTTCGAGCAACTGGGGTGGGCCTCTGACGTGCGCTGGCCGAGCAAGGCGCGCGTCGACTCCCGCCGGATCGAAGCCCGGGGCAGGGAAAAGGCCGCCGAGGCGGCATGATTGAGGGCGTGGCGACCGATAACAGCAGCAGCGACAAGCCCGTCCGGCGCACCCGGCGCGTCCGGATGACCGGCAAGGAACGCCGGGAGCAGCTGCTCGACATCGGCCGCACACTCTTCGCCGAGAAGGGCTTCGAGGGCACGTCGGTGGAGGAGATCGCGGCCAAGGCCGGGGTCTCGAAGCCGGTGGTCTACGAGCACTTCGGCGGCAAGGAGGGCCTGTACGCGGTGGTGGTGGACCGCGAGATGCGCCGCCTGCTGGACATGGTGACCGGCGCACTGACCGCGGGCCACCCCCGCGAGCTGCTGGAACAGGCCGCCTTCGCGCTGCTCGACTACATCGAGACCTACACGGACGGGTTCCGGATCCTGGTGCGGGACTCCCCCGTCGCCCAGTCCACCGGCAGTTTCGCCTCCCTGATCAGCGACATCGCCACCCAGGTGGAGGACATCCTCGGCCTGGAGTTCAAGGCCCGCGGCTTCGACCCCAAGCTCGCGCCGCTCTACGCGCAGGCGCTCGTCGGCATGGTGGCGCTGACCGGCCAGTGGTGGCTGGACGCGCGCAAGCCGAAGAAGGCCGAGGTGGCCGCCCACCTGGTGAACCTGGCCTGGCACGGGCTGGACGGCATGGAGCAGAGGCCCCGGCTGATAGGCCACCGCAAGAGCTGAGCCGGGACGGTCAGGACTCCTTCCGGGCGACCGCGAAGATGCGGCGGAACGGGAAGACCGTGCCGTGCGGTCCCGGCGGGTAGGCCTCGCGCAGCAGCTCGCGGTAGGCGCCGAGGAACGCGCCGACGGCGTCGTCGTCCCCTTCGAGGGCCGTCAGGACCGGCCTCAGCGCGGTGCCCTTCACCCAGTCGAGGACGGGGTCCTCGCCGTGCAGCAGCTGGTGGTACGTCGTCTCCCAGGCGTCCGTGGCGCAGCCGAGGGCGGTGAGGCGGGTCAGGTACTCGGCCGGTTCGAGTATGTGCACGTAGCGGCGGCCGTGGTCGCCGAGGCGGTCGCGCCACTCGGGGCGCTCGCACAGTTCGGCGAGCAGCGCGTGGCTGGGCGAGGTGAAGTTCCCCGGGACCTGGAAGGCGAGGGTGCCGCCTGGGGTGAGACCGTCGATCCAGGCCTTGAAGGAATCGGGGTGGCTGGGAACCCATTGCAGGGCCGCGTTGGAGACGATCAGGTCGTACGGTTCCTCCGGCACCCAGTGCGCGGCGTCGGCGGGGCGGAAGTCGATCCGCCCGCCGCCCGCGGTGGGGCCGGCGTACTCGCGGGCGCGGTCCAGCATCTCGGGCGAGAGGTCGAAGCCGGTGATGCGGGCGTCGGGCCACCGGTCCGCGAGGAGCACGGTGACGTTCCCGGGGCCGCAGCCGAGGTCGGCTATGCGGGCGGCGCGGTCGCCGCGGGGCAGTTCGCCGACCCGGCCCAGCAGGTCGTGGAAGGGCCTGGTCCGGTGGCCGGCGTGGCGGAGGTACTGCTGCGGGTCCCAGATCGGTGCAGTAGGCATTTTTCGAGCCCCCTGATCGTGGCGTTGCTCGTGGCGTACATGACCGGACACGTGGTTCCGGCACGTGCCTGCCCAATAGTCCAGGCGAATATATCTCGATGTCAAGATGAATGAAATCAAGAGAGTTGACATCAAGAGACTTCACATCGACAGACCTACTACACTGGCTGTCATGGAGGACGAGGTCGACCGACTGGTTGCTGCCTGGCGCCGCGAGCGCCCCGACCTCGACGTGGAACCACTCGAGGTGCTCAGCCGCGTCAGCAGGCTCGCGCGGCACCTCGACCGCGCGCGCCGCATCGCCTTCTCCGAGCACAGTCTCGAGCCCTGGGAGTTCGACGTGCTCACCTCACTGCGCAGGGCGGGCGTGCCCTACCAGCTCTCCCCCGGCCAGTTGCTCACCCAGACCCTGGTCACCTCCGGCACGATGACCAACCGGATCGACCGGCTGGCCAAGAAGGGCCTCGTGGAGCGGCTGCCCGATCCCAGCGACCGGCGCGGCGTCCTCGTCCGCCTCACCCCGGAGGGGCGCGATCGCGCCGACCAGGCGCTCGCGGGACTGCTCGCCCAGGAGCGCGCGATCCTCTCGGAGCTCTCACACGCCCAGCGGGCGGAGCTGGGGGCGCTGCTGCGGCAGCTGACGGCCCCTTTCGACAACACCCCGGGTTAAGGGCCCGTCCGGCAGTTCCCGCCGGGCCTGCGACGCCTGGCACCGCAGTCCCCCGCAGACCTCGGGCCACGGGAGGTGCCCCCACGCTGCGTTGCCGGGCCCGCCCGAGTACGCCCAGTACGAGGGCGGCCTCCCCCAGACTCCGTCCGGGGGGTGCCCCCTCCGCCTTGCGATGCACGGCACCGGACGCCGCGGTCCGATCCAATGGGAATCGTCAGACACGCCCCAGGCCTGGCGGCAGCGGGAGCCGCACCCGCGGCTCACCGCGTCACCACCGCCTCCCGGTCACGGGCGCCGGGCACGCGCCACGCGCTCCTGACCCGGCCTCAGCCCGTGCTGCCGACGGCCGGAAGGTCCTCGACCGGCCCGACTCCCGCACGCCGGGCCAGCGCGACCGCGGCCAGGGTCGAGTGCACACCGAGCTTGCCCAGCACGTTCTGCATGTGCGTACGCACCGTGTGCGGGGACAGGAACAGCCGCTCCGCGACGGCCTTGCGGCCCAGCCCCGCGACCATGCAGCGCAGCACCTCGCGCTCCCTCGGGGTCAGCGACTCGACCAGCCGCTCGCTCTCCGTGCGGTGCTTGCGGGCCGCCGTCAGCTCCCGCAGCACGCCGGTGAGCAGCGCCGGCGGCAGGTGCGTCTCCTCACGCAGCACCCCGCGGATCACCGCGAGCAGGCGCTGCAGCGAGCAGTCCTTGGCGACCCACCCCGAGGCGCCCGCCTGAAGGGCGAGGGCCGCGCGCCGCGGATCGTCCTTCTCCGCGAGCACGACCGTACGGACGGACGGCTGGACCGTGCGCACCCCCGCCACCAGCGAGATGCCGTCGACCAGGCCGTCCTCGGCCTGGTCGGGCACAGCGCGCGCCACCACCGGCGGGCCGTGCGCGCTGCCGAGATCGGCGTCGACGAGGAGCACGTCGAATCTGCGTCCCTCGGCCGCCGCGCGCTCCAGGCAGCGCAGCGCCGCGGGGCCGCTGCCGGCCGCCGACACCTCGACGTCCGGTTCCGCCGCGAGAGCCGCGGCGAGGGACTCGGCGAAGATGCGGTGATCGTCCACCACAAGAACCCGGATACGAACCACTGAAACCCCCACTGGGTCGGGGGACGGACCGGCACGGGTACGGCGCCCGTTCGAAGGATCACCGCAATCGCACGGCCGCCGCCGTGCCCCGACTGCTACCCCCCGGACGGGCGTCGTACCCTCCCTCCTCCGCCGTTCTCGAAAGGAGGGGCCCAGTCTCACCCCTGATCAGCACCGACCCCCATCGGTGCTGTGCTCAGCGTAGAGGTCGCGGCCTGGGAGGGAAGGAAATTCACAGAACTCCCCACCGGAGAACGCGCGGTGTGTGACGGGGGTTTCCTCCTGATGCCACAGGGATCGGGGAGGAGACCGCGGGAGATCAGGGAAGGACCCGCCGTGCACCCGCCGAGGGCACTGCGGGGAAGACTCCCGGGGCGCGGAAGCCCGCCGCCGCGAAGGCCTCGAGCACGGCCTTGGTGACGGCCTCCGCGTCCACCCCCTCCACCAGCACGATGGCCGAACCCCCGAAACCGCCGCCCGTCATCCGGGCGCCGTGGGCGCCGTGGGCGTTGGCGGTCTCCACCGCCAGGTCCAGCTCGGGGCAGGAGACGCGCAGGTCGTCGCGGAGCGAGCGGTGCCCCTCGGTGAGGATCGGGCCGATGCCGCGGACATCGCCCGCGTCGAGCCTGGCGATGACCTGCTCCACCCGGTGGTCGTCGCTCACCACATGGCGTACGTAGCGCCGGATCCGCTCGTCGCCCAGCCGCCGCAGCGCCGCGTCCAGACGCGCGAACCCGACGTCACGCAGGGCGCGCACACCGAGCGCCCGCGCACCCTCCTCGCAGCCGGCGCGCCTTTCGGCGTACGCGCCGTCCCCGAGGGCGTGCTTCACCCGGGTGTCGACGACCAGGAGTTCGAGCCCTTGTGCGGACAGGTCGAAGGGGACCTGCCGCTGGGACAGGTCGCGGGTGTCGAGGAACAGGGCATGGCCCTCGGTGCAGCAGGCCGAGGCGGTCTGGTCCATGATCCCGCAGGGCACTCCGACGAACTCGTTCTCGGCGCGCTGTCCCAGTCGCGCCAGCTCGGGGCGGGACAGGCCCAGTCCGTACAGCTCGTTCAGGGCGAAGGCCGTCACCACCTCCAGGGCCGCGGAGGACGACAGGCCCGCGCCGGTCGGGACCGTCGACTCCAGGTGCAGATCGGCCCCGGTGACGGAAGTGTGGCCTTCCTCGCGCAGCGCCCACACCACGCCGGCGGGGTACGCGGCCCAGCCGGCCGTCAGCGGCGCGCGCGGCGTCAGCTCATCGGCACGGAGGCTGACGACACCGCCCTCGACATCGCCCGAATGCAGCCGCAGCACGCCGTCGGTGCGGCGGGAGACCGCCGCGACGGCCGCTTGCGGCAGCGCGAGCGGCATCACGAATCCGTCGTTGAAGTCGGTGTACTCACCGATCAGATTGACCCGGCCGGGGGCGGCGAACACCCCGTCGGGCGCGGCCCCGTAGAGCTCCTGGAAGTTCTCCGCGACGGTCACGTCCCTCAGCTCTCCCGTCCCTGGCCCTGCGCTTGGGCCCGCCCCTGGGCCTGCCCCTGGGCCTGCCCCTGGGCCTGCCCCTGGATCCGCCGGGCGAAGTCCCAGGCGTCCGTGATGATCCCCGCGAGATCCGCGCGGGACGGGGTCCAGCCGAGCTTCTCGCGGGCCGTCTCCGCCGAGGCGACCAGCACCGCGGGGTCGCCGCCGCGCCGGGGGGCGACGGTCTCGGGCACCGGGTGGCCGGTGACCCGGCGGACGGTCTCGACGACCTCCCGCACGGAGAAGCCGCTGCCGTTGCCCAGGTTGCAGATCAGGTGCTCGCCGGGCGTGACCCTGTCCATGGCCAGCAGGTGCGCCTCGGCGAGGTCGGCGACATGGATGTAGTCCCGGATGCAGGTGCCGTCCGGGGTCGGGTAGTCGTCGCCGTAGACGGAGATCGCCTCGCGCCGGCCGAGGGCCACCCGGAGCACGAGCGGGATGAGGTGCGACTCGGGGTCGTGGCGCTCGCCGCAGTCGCCGTACGCGCCCGCCACGTTGAAGTACCGCAGGGAGGCGGCGGCGAGCCCGTGGGCCCGGCACTCCCCGCCGATCATGTGGTCGACGGCCAGCTTGGAGGCGCCGTAGGGGTTGGTGGGCGCGGTCGGGGCGCTCTCCACGATCGGGACCACGTCCGGCTCGCCGTAGGTGGCGGCGGTGGAGGAGAAGACCAGGCGGCGCACCCCGGCCTCGCGCATCGCCGCGAGCAGCGCCATGGTGCCGCCGACATTGTTCTCCCAGTACTTCTCGGGGTGCACGACCGATTCGCCGACCTGGGAGAACGCCGCGAAGTGCAGCACGCCGTCATAGGTGGGGTCGAGCCACTTGGCGGCGTCCTGGATACGGCCCTCGACGAACTCGGCACCGGCCGGGACGCCTTCGCGGAAGCCGGTCGAGAGGTCGTCCAGGACGGTCACCTCGTGCCCGGCCCGGAGCAGATGGGCCCCGACCACGCTGCCGACGTATCCGGCCCCGCCCGTCACCAGGTACTTGCTCACTTGCTCGCTACCTCTCGCAGTCGCTCGGCCGCGGCCTCCGGCGGCACGTCGTTGATGAACACACTCATGCCGGATTCCGAACCCGCGAGGAACTTCAGCTTGCCGGAGGTGCGGCGGACGGTGAAAAGCTCGAGGTGGAGCGCGAACCCCTCCCTGCCCGGCGCACGCAGCGGTGCCTGGTGCCAGGCCGCGATGTACGGCGTCGGCGGCTCGTGGGATCCGAAGATCCGGTCGAAGCGCCTCAAGAGTTCCAGATAGATCTGTGGGAACTCTGTGCGCTGCGCGTCGTCCAGCGCCCGCAGGTCCCGCACGCGCCGCCTGGGGTAGAGGTGCACCTCGTAGGGCCAGTGCGCGGCGTAGGGCACGAAGGCCACCCAGTGCTCTCCCTCGATGACGACCCGCCGCCCGTCGGCCAGTTCGCCGGCGAGGACCTCGTCGAAGAGATTGGCCCCTCCCGTGCGCTCCGCGTGCTCCGTGAGGGAGCGCAGCATCAGCGCGGTACGGGGGGTGACGAAGGGGTACGCGTAGATCTGCCCATGGGGGTGGCCGAGGGTGACGCCGATCTCCCTGCCGCGGTTCTCGAAGCAGAACACCTGCTCCACGGAGGGGAGTTCGGCCAGCTCGGCGGTGCGGTCGGTCCAGGCCTCCAGCACCAGCCCCGCCTGCTGTTCGGTGAGTTCCGCGAAGGAGGCCTCGTGGTCGGAGGTGAAGCAGACGACCTCGCAGCGCCCGGAGTCGCCGGCCAGGGAGGGGAAGCGGTTCTCGAAGACCACGACGTCGTAGTCGGGTTCGGGGATCTCGGTGTGCCGTCCCTCGCGGGAGGGGCAGAGCGGGCACTCGTCGGCGGGCGGGTGGTAGGTGCGGGCCTGGCGGTGGGAGGCGACGGCGACGCTGTCGCCGAGCAGCCGGTCGCGGCGGATCTCGGAGGTGGTGGAGATCGGGTCGAGGGGACGGCGGTCCACCGCGTCCCGCACGAGGTCGTCGCGCAGGTCGTAGTAGATCAGTTCGCGCCCGTCCGCGAGCCGGGTCGAGGTCTTCTTCACCGTGCGGCTCCTTGCCCATCCCCATCAAACATATCCGCACATAACAAATCACGATTCAACAGTTCAGTCAACGGGCGCGCCCCAATGCCCCATACCGTACGAACGCGTAGGTTCCGGGCATGCAACACATGCCGCAACTGCCTCAACCACCCCAACTGCCGCAATCAGACCTGCCGTACCTGGCCCAGGAGCTCCGGCTCGACACCAACGGGCTCGACTACGCGATCCTGGCGCTGTATTTCCTCGTCGTCCTGGGTGTCGGCTTCGCCGCCCGGCGCAGCGTGAAGACCAGCCTCGACTTCTTCCTCTCGGGCCGCTCCCTGCCCGCGTGGGTGACCGGCCTCGCCTTCGTCGCCGCCAACCTCGGCGCCCTGGAGATCCTGGGCATGGCGGCCAACGGAGCGCAGTACGGGGCGTACACCGTGCACTGGTACTGGGTCGGGGCCATCCCGGCGATGGTCTTCCTCGGCCTGGTGATGATGCCGTTCTACTACGGCTCGAAGGTCCGGTCCGTCCCCGAGTTCCTGCTGCACCGCTTCGGGCCCGGTTCCCATCTGCTGAGCGCGATCATCTTCTCCGTGGCCTCCGTGCTGATCGCGGGCGTCAACCTCTACGCCATGGCGATCGTGATCGAGGCACTGATCGGCTGGCCGCAGTGGGTCGCCGTCGTCGTGGCCGGGTTCTTCGTCCTCGCGTACATCACCCTCGGCGGTCTCTCCTCGGCGATCTACAACGAGGTGCTGCAGTTCTTCGTCATCCTCGCCGCGCTCATCCCGCTCACCGTCGTGGGTCTCAAGCGGGTGGGCGGCTGGGACGGACTGAGCGACAAGCTCACCGGCATGAAGGGCGACGACTTCGTCACCGCCTGGGGCGGCACCGGCATCGGCTCGGACAATCCACTGGGCGCCAACTGGCTGACCATCGTGCTCGGACTCGGTTTCTGCCTCAGCTTCGGCTACTGGACGACCAACTTCGCCGAGGTGCAGCGCGCGCTGTCCGCGAAGAACCTGAGCGCCGCCCAGCGCACCCCGCTGATCGCCGCGTTCCCCAAGATCTTCATCCCGCTGATCGTCGTCGTCCCCGGCCTGATCGCGCTCGCGGTCCAGCCCGACCTCGGCCAGGAGGGCAGCGGGTACGACTACAACGACGCGGTTCCGCTGCTGATGCGCGACCTGCTGCCCAACGGCGTGCTCGGCGTCGCCATCACCGGCCTGCTGGCCGCGTTCATGGCCGGCATGGCGGCGAATGTGTCGGCGTTCAACACCGTGTTCACCCAGGACATCTGGGCGCGGTACGTCGTCAAGGGCCGCCCCGACACGTACTACCTGCTGACCGGGCGCGTGGTGACCGCCGTTGGCGTGATCGCCGGCATGGGCACCGCCTTCATCGCGTCGACCTTCAGCAACATCATGAACTACCTGCAGACGCTGTTCTCGTTCTTCAACGTGCCGCTGTTCGCCGTCTTCATCATCGGCATGTTCTGGCGGCGGTCGACACCGGCGGCCGGCTTCTGGGGACTGCTGAGCGGCACCGTGGCCGCGATGATCAACTACTTCTGGCTCTACAAGGAGGGGATCGTCGGCATCCCCAGCGACCAGGGCGCCAACTTCGTCTCCGCGATCGTCGCCTTCGTCGTCGGCGCCGTGGTGATGGTGGCGGTCTCGGCGTTCACCAGGCCGAAGCCGATCGAGGAACTGCAGGGCCTCGTCTACGGCACCCGGTCCCCGGGCCTGGCCGAGCCCGCCGCCGAGGGCGACGACGCGTGGTACCGCAGCCCGGCCCTGCTCGGCTGGGGCGCACTGATCCTCGCCGCGGCCTGCTACATCCCGTTCTCGTTCTAGGAGTCGCCGCATGAACCAGCACGACGAGTACGACTACCAGCACGAGGTCGAGGAACTGGAGACCAAGTCGGCGACCGCCGCCCGGCTGTTCGACGTGCGGCGGATCATCGGCGGTCTCTTCGTGGTCTACGGAATCCTCGTCACGATCGCCGGGATCACCGCCTCCGACGCCGACATCGCCAAGGCGGAGAACATCAACATCAACCTGTGGACGGGCCTGGCGATGCTCCTCCTCGGCCTGCTGTTCCTCCTCTGGCTCTGGCTCAGGCCCGCAGTGCCGCCCCCGGGCGCCGAGCAGATCCGGGAGGAGTTCGGCAGGAAGTAGGCCCCGCGGGGTCCGCCGCGCCCCGGACCGCGGCTGACCCCACGCCCCCTGCCCGCGCCGGAAGCCGGCGGAGGCGGCCGGGTCAGGGG
>NZ_JAAAXQ010000234.1 GCF_009916105.1 Streptomyces sp. GC420
CGGGCTGCTGCTGTCCCGGCACGGCTCGGACCTGACCGTGGCGGATGTCGAGTCCGCCTGGCACCACTGGATCGCCGACCTCGACGAGGGCCCCTTCAAGGGCGCGGGCTTCAGCGAGCGCGGCACGTCGGCGACGTGCAGCGCGCGGGCCGCGCGCAGCAGGTCCCCCAGGTGAACGCGGCCCCGGCTCATACGGCCGAAGGGGCGTCGGAGGCGTCCTTCACCATCGCGAAATCGGCGACTCGCCGCCACTCGTCGGAGTCGGCGGTGAGGCCCATCTGGCGACAGGCGCGCAGCGTGTCCAGGAATTCGGCCGTGCTCGCCCGGTCCCTTACGGATACCCGGCCGTTCTCGAACACGTCGGCCAGACGCCCGGCGAGGGCCGGGTCGTAGTCGGTGCCCATGTGGAGTTCGGCGACCCTCAGCAGGTGTTCGCGGCCCGGGGTCCGAAGGGTCAGCGGAATGCAGCGGCGGCGGAAGGCGGCGGAGAGTTCCCGTTCCTCGTTGCTGGTGATGACGACCAGCGGGGCCCCGATGCCGGGCGCGGCGCTGACGAGGCGGCGGTGCGGGCCTTCGAAGCGCAGGTTGTTGAGCGGGTCGAGCAGGGCGTCGGGGACGTCGGGCTCGGCCTTGTCGATCTCGTCGATGAGGACGACGGCCGGGCGCTCGCGCAACTCCGGTCCTGCGGTCTCGTCCATGGCGGGGTCGAGCGCCTTCCACAGCGGTCCCGGGCGGAAGTACTCCCTGGAGCCGGGGCCGCGGAGCCGGCCCTGCTGGGCGTCGTTGAGCTGCCGGAACGGCTCCTCGCGCCAGAGCAGGTCGTGCGGTTCGGTCCGGGCGGTGACCACCTCGGCGTAGTACCGGTGCCCCAGCAGCCGCGCGACGTTGGGGGCGAGGGTCGACTTCCCCGACCCGGGCGGTCCGAGGACCAGCAGCGGACGGCCGGTGGCCAGGGCGATGTTGACGGCGAGGACGGTACGGTCGTCGAAGAGGTAGACCTCGTCGTCGGGTCGGCCGGCCGGCTGCTCCGGGCCCGGTCCGCCGGGCTGCCGCCCCTGGGGCTCCAGGAGTTCGGGGTCGAACCTCTTGATGTAGCCCATTGCTCCCCCCGCGTCCGTGAACCCTGCAACGCCGCGCGCACCGACTGTAGCGGACACGCATCCTTCGGTTGAAGATCCTGTCAACCTCGCCCCGCGACGCGCAGGCGTATCTCGGGAAAGCCGGTCTGCCCGCCCCGCGCGAGAGCGGGCGGGTCCGAGCCGGGCACCAGGTCCGCACGGCTGAGCCAGCGGGCTCCGAACAGCTGCTCCGTCCGTGCCCGGCCCGGCCAGGGGTCGATGGTGAGGAAGAGGACGGGGGCGGCCCGCAGCGCCCCGAGGTCGGTGAGGGCGGGGCAGCGCAGCAGCCGGAGGGTGCGCAGCGACCGGCAGTTCCGCAGGTCGGGCAGCGAGGTGAGTGCGGGGTTGTCGCTGAGCACGAGGGTGCGCAGGCCCGGCAGTCGTGGCAGCAGCTCCTCCAGCCCGTCGACGGGCCCTTCGCACCAGACCTCCGGAACCGGGACGCCGTCGGCTTCGTCGGCGAGGGCGCGCAGTTCCTGCCGGGAGCGGACCACCGCGCGGTGGCGCGGCCGGGCCGCCGGGGCGGGGCCCGCGGCCAGCCGCCGCGTCGGCCGGCCGGCCGTGGGCAGTGCCCTGGTCACCCGGCGGTCGGGGGTATCGGCGCGGTCGGGGCGCTCGGCGGCGCGCAGGTCCTCGAGGAGGGCGGCGAGTTCGCCGGATGCCTGTTCGGCCGCGATGCGGTCGGCCTCGGGACCGCGTGCGACGAGGTGGTGGGCCGCCAGGAAGGTGCGGACCGCGTCGTCGGGGAAGGCCACGGTGTCCGGCCCGGTGCCGAAGAGCACCCCCGAGCGGTCCGCCAGCGCCGCCAGCAGACGTTCGGGGTCCGCTGCCCCCGGCCTGCCGGCCGGGATCCGCTCCCGCAGCGCCGCGAGCGCCGTCGATACGGGGATCCCGGCGCTGTCGAGGTCGAGCGTGGCGACCGCCAGGCCGCCGGCCCCCGATCTCAGCAGGCTGTCGGGCACCTGGTCGCCGGTGTGCCACACGACCGGCGGCGCGGACGCTTCGTCCGCCGGGTCGCGGCGCCAGGAAGCCGTGACAGCGGCGCGCAGCAGCCGGTGCCGGGGCGGCATATCCGTACCGCCGTGCTCGCGTACGGTCCGCCAGACGGATGCCGCGGCGGCGGGGCGGCCCAGGACGCCGCGCAGCACCGGGTCCTTCTCGGTCTCGGCCAGCAGCCGGGCGAGGGGCGCGCGGTCGTCGCCGGCCGGGGCGAGCCCGTCCAGCAGGGCGGCCACGCCCGGTGCTTCGAGAGGTTCGAGCAGGACCGCTCGGAAGGTGCCGCCCAGGCGCTCCCACGGCAGCCCGACCCCGTTGGTCGCCACGACGCAGGGGGCCTGGGGGTGCGCGCGCAGCAGGCGCAGCACCGGTTCCCAGACCGCGTCCCTGTTGCGCGGCGGCAGCGCGTCCAGGTCGTCGACGGCGAGGAAGGCCCGGCCGGCGCGCAGCTGGCGGGCGGCCCAGCCCGCGGGTTCGTCGCGGCTCACGGCCGGGGCGAGCGCCGTCACGAGGCCGTCGAGGGGCGGCAGGGCTCCCGATCCGGCGGACAGCGGGAAGGGGACGGAGCAGCCCCAGGGCGCGTGGTCGCCGGCGTCCAGCGCCTGCGCGACGAGTCTGGCGAGTTCCGCGCTGCGCCCGGAGCCGGCGGGCCCGACCAGCAGGATCCTGCGGCCGAGGCGCGGCAGCAGCCCGGCCGGTACGACGGTGTCCGTGCCTTCGTCGCCGCGCTGCCGCAGGGTGCGGTCCACGCGGGGAGCGAGGAACCGTGGCAGTTCCTCGCGGAACCGCTCGGTGAATGCCGGGTCGTCGACGGCCAGCGCCGCGGGGAGGGCGTGCGCCGGCCCGGCTGCGGCGTAGGGCGGCGCCGGTTCCGATGCTCGGACGGACGCGGCCATGTGCGAAGCGATCGCGGCGAGTACCGCGTCGAGGGCCGCTCGGTACCGGGGGGCCTGCATCGTCATGAGGGCCAGGCCCAGGGAGTGGTACTGGGCGGGCTGCCCGGCGCCGAAGGTGTCCGCCTCGGCGACCGGGCCGGGCAGCCGCCGGCCGACCGGTTCCCAGATCAGCGGCAGCACGGTCTGCGGCGTCGTGCCGGTCCGTGCCTGTCCGAGGCTGCGGCGGTGGGCCAGGACTGCCCAGTCCTCGTCGGCGGGACCCTCGCTGAAGTACGCCGGTGTGCACAGGGCGAGCACGAGGTCCGCCTCCGCGATTCCCGGAGACCCGGGCAGGCCCGCACCCGCGGTACCGGAATCCGGGCCCGGATTCGGATTCGGATACGCGCTCGAACCCGCACCCCTTGGCACAGGAATTCGACTGAAACCCTTTCGAGTGAGCGCGTCGAGGTGCCGCTGGAGTTCGTCCAGGAATCTCGCCACCCACGCTTCGTCCCTGCCGCGCAGGTAGCTCACGGCGTAGCTGTACAGGTTGACCACTCCCCCCGGCGGTTCGGCCTGTCCTCTCCCAATTTCCCATCAGGTCGGGCGCAAACGTGAGGTCACCCGCCATGGCACAATCCAGCGGTCCCCAATCCCGCTCAAGCAGCACAGTTGCCGAATTGTCAGGTGAAATGCACAACGTCGCCTGTGGTGCGCCGGTTTCATCCTTACCGCCCCACGCCACCGCGCAGTGGAACGCCGAGTGCCGGCCGCTGGGCAAGAGGCAGGAGAACCTCCTGGCCGGGGTACTGCGCGGTGTGCCGCTGCTCGGGGCGGACGGCGGGGCGATCCCGTTCAGGGAGCCGGACGTCCGCCGTTTCCTGAGGGACTTCCGGTCCGACTGCGGGCGGTGCGACGAGGAGCGGGGCCTGGTGAACCGGCTGCGGCCGCGCGTCCTCGACGCCCTGGTCGGGGCCGAGGCGCGCGGGCGCCGCGGCTATGTGCACGGGCTGCCGTCCGGCGGAATCGAGGCGCTGCTGCGGGCCGCGGGCCGTGCGGCCCTGGCGCCGGTGGTGCTGCGGGTGGTGTTCGGTGCGAGCACCTGCGTCCCGCTGCGCGCCCTGGACTACGTACTGCCGGCCGTCGGCATGGCGGCGCGCCTGAGGGCCGCCCCGTGTCCCGCGCCCCACCTCCAGGTGGTGCTGACGAGCGCGCTGGGACGGCACATCAACGAACTGCCCGCCGACGTGGTGGCGCGCGAGGCGGAGCTCCTCGTCGCCGGGCTGGACGCGCTGCTCGGCCACCTCGCCCCCGTCGGCTCCTTCGGCGTCTACCGCGACCGGCCGGACGCCGGTACGGCCGAGCGGCTGGCGCGGCTGGCCGCCGGGCTGACTCCCGCGCAGCGCGGCCGGATCCTCGACCGCCTGAGGGGAAAGGGGGGCGCCGGCGGCTGCGAGGAGCGGACGCTGCGCTACGCCGCCGCCCATGCCCTGCTCCACGACCACGACGGCGTTCCCATGGCGCTGGAGCGCGGCGCCCCCGCTCCCCGGGACGCCGTGGTGATCGACGTCGGCGGCCTGCAGGAGCGTCACTTCCACGGCGTTCGCGCGTTCTTCCCCCCGCCGCCCGGCACCCCGGGGCCCGGCGCCCTGGTCCTCAGCCGGCACTCGGTACCGCCGTACACCATGGCCCGGGGCGGCGACATCGGGCTGCGGGAGTTCCTGGACGGGGCGGACGTCTCCGGCTCCTGCCTGCCGGGCGCCGTCCGGCACGATCTGCGCCACCTGTGGGCCCACCTCGGCCCGGACCGTCTCAGGGCGCTGCTCGCCGACCGGGGGTACGCGACCCGGCCCGAGCACGGCGTGCCCACGGTGACGGACGGAGTGCGGGCGGGAGGGAACGGCGTACCGGCGGGAGCGGCGGGGTGAGCCGGTCCTGCGGGGTGAGCCGGTCCTGCCGGGACGGCCGCGGGAGCGGCTGCGGGGACGGCACGGCCCGGATCCCGTGACGGCGGGACCGCGCGGTTATCCTGCCAGTGGCGACTTTCCCGGCGCACCACGGAATGCGAGGCCCCATCGTGCCCGAGCGCAGGACCCGCCGCCCGGCCGGGAAGCACACCTGGCGCAGGCCGTCCGCCCTCTCCTCCAAGAAGCCGCCCGCCGGTCCCGCCGGGCAGGGGCCGGAGGCACGGGAGCAGGGAGCCGGGGCGGGAACGGCCAGCGTCGTGGAGGCGGCCCTGTACCGCGACGGCCGTCGGGTCAGCAGCCCCGGATCGCTCTCGGAGACGTACCGCCTGCTGCACGAAGAGACCGCCGACATGGCCTGGATCGGTCTCTACCGTCCCACCGAGGCCGAGCTCCTCTCCCTCGCCGAGGAGTTCGACCTGCACAAACTCGCCGTCGAGGACGCCCTCGAGGCCCATCAGCGTCCCAAGCTGGAACGCTACGGCGCCACCCTCTTCGTCGTGCTGCGTGCCGCCCGCTACCTCGACGCCCCCGAGGAGGTCGACTTCGGCGAGCTCCACGTCTTCGTCGGCCCCGACTTCGTCATCACCGTCCGGCACGCCGCGGCACCCGACCTGTCCGTCGTGCGGCGCCGCATGGAGGAGTCCCCCGAACTGCTGCGCCTGGGCCCCGAGGCGGTGCTGTACGCCATCCTCGACGCGGTGGTGGACGGTTACGCCCCGGTCGTCGAGGGCGTCCAGAACGACATCGACGAGATCGAGACCGAGGTCTTCCGCGGCGACCCCGAGGTCTCCCGCCGCATCTACGAACTCTCCCGCGAGATGGTCGAGTTCCAGCGCGCCACCCGCCCCCTCGTGGGAATGCTGCACGGTCTGATGGCCGGCTTCCCCAAATACGGCACCGACGAGGAACTCCAGCGCTACCTCCGTGACGTCGCCGACCACGTCACGCACACCAGCGAACGCGTCGACGGTTTCCGCCAGGCCCTCTCCGAGATCCTCACCGTCAACACCACGCTGGTCACCCAGGAGCAGAACGCGGAGATGCGCGCCCTGGCCGAGGCCGGGTTCGAGCAGAACGAGGAGATCAAGAAGATCTCCAGCTGGGCGGCGATCCTGTTCGCCCCGACCCTGGTCGGGACGATCTACGGGATGAACTTCGACCGCATGCCGGAGTTGCACTGGGTGCTCGGATACCCCTTCGCGATCGTCCTGATGGCGGTTGTGTGCACCAGCCTGTACGTCGTCTTCAAGCGGCGGGACTGGCTCTGAGCTGCCGCCGTCCGCCACTGCGGACGGCATTTCACGGCGGTGGTCCCCGCCGGTGCGCCGGGCTCCCGCGCGGCCGTTGTGCCGCGCCCGCCGCCGGCAAGGTCTACGCGAGCGTGTCCAGGTGTTCCACGACCCGGACCAGGGGCGCCAGCTCGGGGACCCCGGCCGCCTGGTCGAGCGCTTCCCGCAGGGCGGCGTCGTTCGTGGGGCGCGCCTCCTCGAGGAGTTTCAGTCCCGCCTCGGTGACATTCGTGTAGATGCCCCTGCGGTCCGTGGGGCACAGGTAGCGCTCCAGGAGCCCGCGGTCCTCGAGCCGGGTGACCAGCCGGGTGGTCGCGCTCTGGCTGAGGACGACCGCGTCCGCGACCTGCTTCATCTGCAGGTGCCCTCCCTCGCCGTCGTGCTGCCGGCTGAGCACGTCGAGCAGCGAGTACTCGCGCACGCTCAGGCCGTGCCCGGACTGCAACGCGCGCTCGATCCGCGCCTCGATCCTCCCGTGCAGGAGTGACAGGGCGCACCAGCCCTGGGCCAGGGCGGTGGGCGCGGCTTCCGTCGCTGACATGGCGTTTCCTCCGTCCCGGAGCGGCTGGAACCAGAATAAGGCATGGCGCAATATACGTCGCTTGCAAGTATACCGCTTCTGCAATTACCGTTGGCCGCGATAATCACCTCACGCAATCATCTGGAAGGTGTCAGCGCATGCCTCTCGCGCTTCTGGCTCTGGCGATCGGAGCCTTCGGCATCGGCACGACCGAGTTCGTGATCATGGGGCTGCTGCCCGAGGTCGCACGCGACTTCGGGGTCTCCATCCCCGCGGCCGGCTGGCTGGTGACCGGCTACGCGCTGGGCGTCGTGGCCGGCGCGCCGGTCATGACCGTCCTCGGCACCAAGATCTCACGCAAGCGGATGCTGATGCTGCTCATGTGCCTCTTCATCGCCGGCAACGTCCTCTCCGCCGTGGCTCCCGCCTTCGGTGTGATGCTGGCGGGCCGGGTCGTCGCCTCACTCGCCCACGGCGCCTTCTTCGGAATCGGCTCGGTCGTCGCGGCCGGCCTGGTCGCCGCCGACAAGAAGGCCGGCGCCATCGCGATGATGTTCACCGGCCTGACCGTCGCCAACGTGGTCGGCGTGCCGCTCGGCACCTTCGTCGGACAGGCCGCCGGCTGGCGGGTCACCTTCGGCCTCGTCGCCGCCCTGGGTGTCGTCGGCCTGGCGGGCATCGCCCGTCTCGTCCCCGACTTGCCCAAGCAGGAAGGGGTGCGCCTGCGCAACGAACTCGCCGCCTTCACGAACATCCAGGTCCTGCTCGCCATGGCGATGACCGTCCTCGGCTTCGGCGGCGTCTTCGCGGCCATCACGTACATCGCGCCGATGACGACGCACGTGACGGGCTTCGCCGACACCTCCGTGACCTGGCTCCTCGTCCTCTTCGGCCTGGGCATGGTCGGCGGCAACCTGGTGGGCGGCAAGTACGCCGACCGCGCGCTCATGCCCATGCTCTATGCCGCGCTGGGTGCCCTCGCCGTCGTCCTCGCGCTCTTCACGCTCACCGCGCACAACAAGACCGCGGCGGCCGTGACCATCACCCTGATCGGGGCCCTGGGCTTCGCCACCGTCGCGCCGCTGCAGAAGCGCGTCCTCGACCAGGCACACGGCGCCCCCACGCTGGCCTCGGCCGTCAACATCGGCGCCTTCAACCTCGGCAACGCGCTCTCCGCCTGGCTGGGCGGCCTCGTCATCGCCGCCGGTTTCGGCTACACGGCCCCCAACTGGGTCGGCGCGGCGCTCGCCGCGAGCGCCCTCGTCCTGGCCGTCGTCTCGTCGGCCCTGGAGCGCCGGGGCAGCGCGGCCGGCGCGGTCGCGGCGGAAGCGGTCCCTGCCGAGGAGGGATCGTCGTCGTCCATTCCCATCAGCGGGCGCAGCGCCCAAATCCGCTGAGGACAGTCGTGGGCGGGCCGCCCGCGCGGCCGGCACCAAGGTCGACATGCCCGGGAAAGAGCGAGGCCGGGACGCCGAACACCTCGGCCACCTTCGCCGGTTGGCAGCGGGGCAGTGGTGCGTCCCGGCATCGAGCCGGCGGGACGTCCAGCCGGCCTCCTCGCGCCCCCGGCCGTAACAGCCCTGCCCAGTGGGCACTTGGCGGCAGTCAGCCGCGAACGGCCCCTTCGGAGCGCCGGTAGACGCCGTACCAGTAGCCGCGGGCCAGTTCGCGCGCGACGAGCCCGTCGTCGCGGCCGTCGCTGTCGAACACCTGCCGGGCGATGACCTGGCCGCCGCCCTGGACGATCAGCCGTGCGGCAAGTGCCGGGTCGATGTCCTCCGGCGTGCGCCCGGCCCGTTGTTCCTCGGCCAGCAGCGCCGTGGTGCTGTGGATGAAGCGGTCCTGGTGGGCCGTCCAGGCTTCGCGCACCGAGGCGTCGTACGCGGTCACTTCACTGATCGCGGACAGCAGTGCGGCGTGCTCCCGGTAGTGCTCGAGGATGAGCTCATAGGTCCGGGCCAGGCCCTCGACCCCGCCCTCGGGCCCCGTGGGCCGCCAGGCCTCCGCGATCGTGCGGCTCTCCGCCTTGAAGGCGCCGCTGAGCCGCAGAAGGAGGTCCACCTTGTCGTGGAAGTACAGGTAGAACGTCGAGCGGGAGATCCCGGCGGCGCGCGCGATCTGCTCCACGCCCACCTCGGTGTAGGTCACACCGTCGCGCAGCAGTTTCTCCATGGCGGACAGCATCCGCGACTCCAGCGCGGCTCGGCGGTCTGCCGCGGCGGAGGGTCGTCGGGTGATCGAAGCCATGCGCCCCAGCCTAGTGCCGCGTCGGTCGGGGTTTGCCCGGTTGCTCGACTCAGCGGTGACGCTGGACCGACTCGGCATGCGCCACGCCGGCGAGATGCCCCGTGACCCAGTCGCGGGCGAGGGCGGCCACGGACTCGAGCGTGCCCGGCTCCTCGAACAGGTGGGTCGCGTTCGGGACGACCGCCAGGCGGTGCTCGCTGCGCATCAGCGCTGCCGCACGCCGGTTGAGGTCCAGCACAAAGGTGTCCTCGCCGCCCACGATGAGCAGCGTGGGCGCCGTCACCCGCCCGAGCACCGGGGCCGCGAGGTCGGGGCGCCCGCCGCGCGAGACGACGCAGGTGACGGCCCGACCGAGTTCCGCCGCGGCCGACAGTGCCGCCGCGGCACCGGTGCTGGCGCCGAAGTATGCGATGGGCAGCTCTGTTTCGCCCTGGAGCCAGCGGGTCGCCCCGACGAGCCGGCCGGTCAGCAGGTCTATGTCGAAGACCTGGGCACGGTCGGCCTCCTCGTCGGCCGTCAGGAGGTCGAACAGCAGCGTCCCCAGCCCCGCCCGGTTCAGCTCTCCCGCGACGTAGCGGTTGCGCGGGCTGAGCCGGCTGCTGCCGCTGCCGTGCGCGAAGGCCACCACGCCGTGCGCGTGCTCGGGCAGCACCAGGTCGCCGGGCAGGACGAGCCCGCCGGTCCGCACCGAAACGGCCCGCTCCACCGCGCGTGCCCCGCCCGGGCCGGGTGCCGGCTCCGCGGCGCGGCCGCCGAAGCGGCGGCCTCCGGTGGCCGTGCGGGCGGTCCTGGCCCGTGCCAGCAGGCCGACGACCTCCGTGTCACCGGTTTCGCTGAAGTCGTCGTACCACTCGCCGACGGCCCGCAGGAAGCGCGGTGTCGTGATGCAGACCAGTTCGTCGACCTCCGGCCGCAGCAACTCCAGCGCGTCGGGCGGCGCGACCGGCACCGCGAGCACCACCCGGCCCGCGCCCTGGGCCCGTGCCACCTGGCAGGCGGCGCGGGCGGTGGAGCCGGTGGCGATGCCGTCGTCGACGACCACGGCGGTCCTGCCCTCGACCGGGACGGGTCTGCGGGTCCCCCGGTAGCGGAGCAGCCGCCGTTCCAGCTCGGCGCGCTGTGCGGCCTCCACGGCGGCGCACTCGCGCGGGCCGATCCCGGCGGCGTCCATCGTCGCGGCGTCCAGGACACGTACCCCGCCCTCGCCGAGGGCGCCGAAGGCCACCTCGGGCTGGTAGGGCACGCCGAGCTTGCGTACGACGATGACGTCGAGGGGCGCGTCGAGTTCCCGTGCCACCTCGTAGGCGACGGGCACTCCACCGCGCGGCAGGCCCAGGACGACACAGTCCTGGTCACGCAGATGACGCAGTCGCGCTGCCAGCTGTACGCCTGCGTCGGTACGGTCGACGAAACCCATGATCGGTGCACCTCCTTTCTCTCCACTAGAACAGCTCCCGGCCGTCACTCATAGGGACAAAGCGCCCCTTTTCGGGCTAACTCTTCCCAGGGCCGGACGGTCCCGTAGAAGATGGGCCATTCGGCCCTAGCGCCCGGGCGTGTGCGCGGTACCGTGGAATTGAGCCTGCGGGGCGAGCGAGGGAGTCCGGACCGGTGGGCGGATCTTCTGACGACGGGAGTCACTCTCCCGCTGAGGCCGCCACGGAAGGTTCGGGCTGAGAGGCTGGAAGGCCGAGAGGCTGGAAGGCGACCTCCAGAACCTGATCCGGACCATACCGGCGAAGGGAGCCCACCTCGCAGGCGCTCATCTGCACGCCGTCACCGGTCGCCGGTGGCGGCGTCGCCGTTCACGATGAAGACGGCGACGGCAGATCCGGCCTACGGCGCCGCGCAGATGTCCCAGGAGGCGAGGATGACTGGTCCGCAGGCACGCCGGCCGATCGTGGTGGGCGTCGATCCCGATCCCGAGCGGCGGCTGGCGACGGCCTGGGCCGCGGACGAGGCGGCACGCCGGCATCTGCCGCTGCGCCTCGTGCACGCCCAGGGCGTACCCACGGGCGGGTACCGGTCCGGTGAGGTGCGGCCCTCCTGGGAGGAGTGGAACAAGTCCCTGCACGAGGAGGGCGACCGGCTGCTCAGGGAGACGGTCGCCTTCGTCGAGGCCAGGCAGCCGGACGTGGAGACGACGGCGCTGCTGACCGAGGGGCACCCGGCCTGGGCCCTGCGCGAGGAGGCCCCGAACGCGGCGGCCGTCGTCGTCGGCTCCTGGCACATGGGCGTGGTGAAGGACCTGTTCTCCACCGCCTCCGTCGCCCTGCCGCTCGTCGCCCACGCCCCCTGCCCCGTGGTGGTCGTGCGCGAGGCGGAGCACATCACCCCGCGGCAGCCGTACTTCGTGGTCGGGGTGGACGGCAGCCCCGACTCGGGGGCGGCCGTGGACTACGCGTTCGAGGAGGCCGCGCTGCGCGGCGCCGCCCTGCGCGCGCTGTACGTGTGGCACCCCCCGCTGCTCGGCGCCATGGACGTGAACGCCGCGGTGGAGGAGTGCCGCCGGGTGCTGTCCGAGACCGTGGCGGGCCGCACCGGGACCTATCCCGAGGTCGAACTGTTCCACGAGGTCGTGCTCGGCCACCCGGTGCAGAAACTGGTGGATGCCTCCGAGCACGCCCTCGGTCTGGTCATCGGGAGCCGGGGTCACGGCGGGTTCACCGGCATGCTGCTGGGTTCGGTGAGCCAGGGCGTGCTGCATCACGCACGCTGCCCGGTCATCACGGTCCGGGGAACGGGCGGGGCCACCGACGGGCGTTGACCCCGCGGGGGCGAGGAGGTGGGGTCATGTCCGATGCCTCTGTCACCGACCTCTACGAGGTCACCATGGTGCACTCCTACCTGACGGAGGGCATGACCGGCACGGCGACCTTCAGCCTGTTCGTACGCGGTCTCCCGGCCGACCGGGGCTTCCTGGTCGCGGCCGGTACCGAACCCGCCCTCGACTACCTCGGCCGGCTCCGCGTCGACGAGGAGGACGTCGCCGCGTTCGCCGCCGCCATGGGCAGGCCCGCGTCCGACCTGCGGGCCCTGCTTGGCCTGCAGTTCACAGGGGAGGTCCGGGCGGTGCCCGAGGGGCGGCTCGTCCTGGCGGGGGAACCGCTGCTCGAGGTGACCGCGCCCCTGCCGCAGGCGCAACTCGTCGAGACGTACCTGCTGTGCCTGCTCAGCCACCAGACGGCGGTGGCGTCCAAGGCGGCCCGCAGTGTCATGGCGGCGGCGGGCAGGCCGGTGATCGACTTCTCGCTGCGCAGGACCCACGGGCCGGGCGCCGGCGAGCAGGCGGCGCGGCTGGGCGGACTGGTGGGGTTCGCCGGGACCAGCAATGTGGCGGCGGCCGCCGCTTACGGGCTGAGGGCCGTCGGCACCATGGCGCACTCGTACGTAGAGGCGTTCCCCGACGAGGAGAGCGCGTTCCGTGCGTTCGCCCGGGCGCACCCGGGGCCGGTGACCCTCCTGGTGGACACCTACGACACGGCGAACGGCGTGCGCACGGCGGCACGCGTGCTGCGGGACATCGGGCGCGGGCCCGGCTGCGCGGTCCGGCTGGACAGCGGTGATCTCGGAGCCCTCGCGCGGACGGCCCGGCGGATCCTGGACGAGGAAGGGCTGCCGGACACCGGGATCACCGTCAGCGGCGGACTCGACGAGTACGCCGTCGAGGAGCTCGTGCGCTCCGGGGCGCCCGTCGACGTCTTCGCCGTGGGCACCAGGGTCGGCGTCTCGGCCGACGCTCCCTACCTGGACTCCGCGTACAAGCTGGTGGCCTACGAAGGCCGGCCGGTGATGAAGCTGTCCCTGGCGAAGGTCACGGCTCCGGGGGCCAAGCAGGTCTTCCGCCGTCCCGGTCTCGACGACGTGATCGGCCTGCGCGACGAGCCGGTGCCGCCCGGGGCGGAGCCGCTGCTGGAGACCGTGATGAAGGACGGCCGGCGGACCGGTCCGCCGCGCACCCTCGCCGAGGCGCACCGGGCCTTCGTCACCGATCTCGCGGGCCTCCCCGCCCGGGCCCGCCGCCTC
>NZ_JAAAXQ010000235.1 GCF_009916105.1 Streptomyces sp. GC420
CCCGGCCCCCGCCGCCTCCTCGGGACGGACCTCGCCCCGCGGCGCGTACCCGGTGCCGGTGACCGTCGCCCGGCCCCGGGGGGTCCACACCTCCTCGACGACCATGACGCCCTCCGTCAGGGTGCCGGTCTTGTCCGTGGCAAGTACGGTCACCGAGCCCAGGGTCTCCACTGCGGACAGCCTCCGCACGATGGCGTGCCGGGCGGCCATCCGGCGTGCGCCGAGCGCGAGGCTGAGGGTCACCACGGCCGGAAGCGACTCGGGAACGGCGGCCACCGCGAGGCTGATGGCGGTCACCGCCATCACCTCCAGGCTCTGCCCCCGGATCAGGCCGAGGACGAGGACGACGAGGCACAGCCCGATCGTGACCACTGCCAGCACCCGCCCGAGCCCGGCCAGCCGGCGCTGCAGCGGGGTCGCCTCGGCCTTGGGGTTCAGCAGCGCCGCGATCTGCCCCATCGTGCTGTCGGCGCCGGTCGCCGTGACCTCCGCGACCGCCCGCCCGTGGACCACGACGGTGCCGGCCCGCAGGCCGGTGTCCCGGCCTGCCGCGGCGTCCTTCTCCACCGGCACGGACTCGCCCGTGACCGCCGACTCGTCGACGAGTACGGCCGAGGACTCCAGCAGTATGGCGTCCGCCGGAACGATGTCCCCCTCGCCCAGGAGCAGTACGTCACCCGGCACCACCGAGGCGGCGGTCAGCTGCTGCTCCGTGCCGTCGCGGACGACCCGCGCGGTGGGCGCGGACATGGCGGTCAGAGCCTCGACCGCGTGGTCGGCGCGCACCTCCTGCGCGACCCCGACCGTCGTGTTGACCACGACGACCAGGCCGATCACCGAGGCGTCCGCGTAGTCCCCGATCAAGAGGGTGAGCACCAGTGCGGCCAGCAGCACCATGATCAGCGGATCGCGCAGCTGCGCCACCACGCGGGACCACAGCGGGATCCGCCGTACGCCGCCGACCTGGTTGGGCCCGTACCGCTCCAGCCGCGCGGCGGCCTCCGCCACCGACAGGCCCCGGCGCCCGCTCCGGCCCGCGACGGGCTCCCCGGTCACGGGCGCACCCCCGGACGGCGTTCCGTCCCGCGTGCCGCCCCGGGGCTTCCGCTTCCCGGCCGGCCCCGGCCTCCCGGCACGCCGGCCGATTCACCCACGTGGTTCAGGAACGTCAGGGGCATCCCGTCCTCCACTCCGAGCAGAGAGTGACGTTTCGTCACGGTACCCCGCCGGGCGCGGGGCACGCGCCCGCAAGGCGCGCCGCCCAGGCCCGCCGCAAGACCCGCACCGTGGGATCCGGCCGGACACCGCCCGCGGGCCCGTCCGGAAGCGCGTCCGGAAGCCCGTCCCGGCGGTGCGCTGCGGCGCGGCGCGACGCGTGCCCCCGCACCCCCTCGCGGGCCGGAGCCGCGGGTGTTTCCTATGCTCGCCCCATGACTGACAGCACCGAGCCCGCCCCGCTCGACCCCGAGGACCGCAAGATCGTCACCCTGGCGCGCAGCGCCCGAGCCCGCAACGCGGTGCAGGAGGGCGCGGCGGTGCGGGACGAGACCGGCCGCACCTATGTCGCCGGCACGGTGGCCCTGGACTCCCTGCGGCTGAGCGCGCTGCAGACGGCCGTGGCGATGGCGGTGGCCAGCGGTGCGAAGTCCCTGGAGGCGGCCGCGGTGGTGTCGGAGGCGGAGACCCTTGCCGACGCCGACCGGGCGGCGGTGAAGGACCTCGGCGGTGCCGGTACGCCGGTGCTGCTGGCCGGCCCCGACGGCGTGCTGCGCCTCAGGGCCACCGCGGGCTGAGCCCGGCCCCACGCCCCTTCCCGGGGCCGGGGCGCCGGTCCCGCCGCGGCCCCGTCGAGCACCGGTGCGGCCGGGCTCCGGGGATCAGGGACAATGGGCGCCATGAGCGCTCGTACCCAAGGAACCGAAGCCGTCCACCGGGCGGGCTTCGCCTGTTTCGTCGGCCGCCCCAACGCGGGCAAGTCCACCCTCACGAACGCTCTGGTCGGCCAGAAGGTGGCGATCACCTCCAACCGGCCGCAGACCACCCGGCACACCGTGCGCGGCATCGTGCACCGCCCCGACGCGCAGCTGGTACTGGTCGACACCCCTGGCCTGCACAAGCCGCGCACGCTGCTCGGCGAGCGGCTGAACGACGTCGTGCGCACCACCTGGGCCGAGGTCGACGTCATCGGCTTCTGCCTGCCCGCCGACCAGAAGCTCGGGCCCGGTGACCGTTACATCGCGCAGGAGCTGGCCGGGATCAGGAAGACCCCGAAGGTCGCGATCGTCACCAAGACCGACCTCGTCGACTCCAAGCGGCTCGCCGAGCAGCTGATCGCCATCGACCGGCTGGGCAAGGAGCTGGGACTCGAGTGGGCGGAGATCGTCCCGGTCTCGGCCGTCGGCGACAAGCAGGTCGGCCTGCTCGCCGATCTGCTCGCCCCGATGCTGCCGGAGAGCCCGCCGCTCTACCCGGAGGGCGATCTCACCGACGAGCCCGAGCAGATCATGGTTGCCGAGCTGATCCGCGAGGCCGCGCTGGAGGGCGTACGGGACGAACTTCCGCACTCCATCGCCGTGGTGGTGGAGGAGATGCTGCCGCGCGAGGGCCGTCCGGCGGACAAGCCGCTGCTGGACATCCACGCCAACGTCTACATCGAGCGGCCCAGCCAGAAGGGCATCATCATCGGCCCGAAGGGCGCCCGGCTGAAGGAGGTCGGGACGAAGTCGCGCAAGCACATCGAGGCACTGCTCGGAACGCCCGTTTTCCTCGATCTGCATGTGAAGGTCGCCAAGGACTGGCAGCGTGACCCCAAGCAGTTGCGGAAGCTGGGGTTCTGAGTTCAGCTGGTTCTCCGCCCGGACGCCCATAACGGCGTTATCCTGCGTTGCGTGTCCACAGACAACGCCCCCGGTCCGTCCGAGGCGGGGGACATCAGGCGCCGACTGCTCGACCAGGCCGCCAGGGTCCTCGCGGAGCAGGGCCCCGCGGCCCTGAGCGCCCGCCGTCTCGTCAGGGCCGTCGGCGCCTCCACCATGGCCGTCTACACGCACTTCGGCTCCATGCCCAGCCTCGTACGCGAACTGATGCGCGAGGGCGTCGACCGCTTCAGGGCCCGCCTGGCCGGAGTCGCACAGGACGCGGACCCGGTCACCGAGCTCGCCGCCCTGTGCGCGGTCTACCAGGAGTTCGTACGCGCCGAACCGCACCTGTACGCCGTGATGTTCGGCGGCTCCCCGCTCGCCGGCTTCGAACTGAGCGCGGAGGACCGGGACATGGGCACCGGACTCCTCGAGGCGCCCCGCGCGGCGATCCGGCGCTGCATGGCCGCCGGACGGTTCCGGGACGGGGACTCGCGGCTCCTCGTACGGCAGCTGTGGTGCCAGCTGCACGGTCTGGCGCAGCTGGACCGGGCCCGCTTCCTCACCGCGGCCCCGTACGGGTACGGGCCCGACGAGGTGCTGCCGGCCCTGCTGCGCGACTTCGCGGTGGGCGCGGGCGACAGCCCGCGGGAGGCGGCGGCATCGGTGGCCGCGGCCTTCCCGGAGGCCGCCCGGGACCCTGCCGGCGGCTGATACTGTGACGTCCGCGCAATGAACGAAAACGAGGAGGTGAGACCCATTCACGCCAGGTCAGGCAGGGTGCTCTCGCCTCTCGGACAGTAGGTCCGCGGAGCGCCCTTCGGCATTCCGAAAGGCCCTCATGCCGGTTTCACCGTCCCCGTCCGACTCACCCTCAGCGTCGCCTTCACACTCCTCACGCTCCCCCCGCGACTCCCAGTCGCCCCCGGCATCCTCGCTGTCCTCGCCCTCCGGGGCGGCCCCGGCGGCCGGCGTCCCGCCGGTGCCCCCGATGTCCCCTGCCCACGTCGTCGCCGCGCTCCGTGCCGCCGGCTGCGTCTTCGCCGAGGACGAGGCGAGACTGCTCCTCGACACGGCCCGCACTCCCGCCGCGCTCGCCGCCATGGTGGAGCGCAGAGTGGCCGGGCTGCCCCTCGAACACGTCCTCGGCTGGGCCGAGTTCTGCGGCCTGCGGCCGGCCGTCGACCCCGGCGTCTTCGTCCCGCGCCGCCGCACCGAGTTCCTGGTGCGGCGCGCCGCCGCGCTCGCCCCGCCCGGCGGCGCGGTCGTCGTCGACCTGTGCTGCGGCTCGGGCGCGGTGGGCGCCGCGCTCGCCGCGGGTCTCGACGGGGTCGAGCTGCACGCGGTGGACATCGAGCCCGCGGCGGTGCGGTGCGCCCGCCGCAACCTTCCCGGCGGGCACGTCTACGAGGGCGATCTGTACGAGCCGCTGCCCGCGGAGTTGCGCGGCCGCGTGGACGTCCTGGTCGCCAACGCTCCGTACGTGCCCACCGAGGAGGTCGTACTGCTGCCGCCGGAGGCCCGCATCCACGAGCCTCTGGTGGCCCTCGACGGCGGCGCCGACGGCCTCGACATCCAGCGCCGGGTGATCGCCGGAGCCGCGGTCTGGCTGGCGCCCGGCGGGCATCTGCTGATCGAGACGAGCGAGCGGCAGGCACCCCTTACCGCCGGAAGCATGGCCCGTGCCGGGCTCGTACCCGAAATCGCCGAGTGCGAGGAGCTGTTCGCCACCGTCGTCGTCGGCGCCCTCCCGGCGCACGGCCGCCCCCGGTGAACGGCGGCGCGCTGTACGGCCGCGTACCCGGCGCCAGATCCTGAGTCCCCGTGTGCACCGCCGCCCGGAGCACCGCAGCCGTTCGTACGGCTCGGTGCCCGGGCGGGCGGCGTGCGCGCGATCAGCCGCAGGGTGGGGCCGGCCGGTGCCCGGCGGCGCCTCGCGGTCCCGGCACGGCCGCCCCGCGGCCCCGCGGCCCCGATGCGGGGCGCCGGCGTGGTCCGCACGCGCCGCAGGCGCCGTCCGGCCTGCTCGTGCGCCGGGCTCACGCCGGCGGTTCCGCGATCAGGGCCGTGGCGGTCTCGCGGAAGCCCAGGCGGGCGTAGAGGCGGGCCACGTTCTCGTCGCTCGCGGAGAGGAAGACGGTGGAGATGCCCGCCGAGCGGGCGGCTTCCGCGAGGCAGGAGGTGACGGCCGGGCCGAGGCCGCGGCGCCGGGCCGAGGGGAGGGTGCCGACGCCGACGATCTCGGCCACCGGGCCGGCGGAGACGTACTGGCCCGAGCAGAGCACCACGCCGTCCTCGACGGCGGCCGCGAGGACGGTGCGCCCCGCGCGGACGCGGTCGGCGACCTGCCGCACCAGGCGGTCGTGCGCGCCCGTCGCGAGCGTCGCGGCGAGTTCGGCCGGTCCCGCCGGGCCGACCGCCGTGCCGGGCGCGGCGAAGGCGAGGTGGGGAAGGACGGCCGCGGCCGGCAGGTGCGGATCGCCGGGACCCAGGATCCGCACCGCTGCCTTCTGCGCGGAGGGGCGTTCCGGACCGGGGACGGAGGCGTCGAGCACCATCAGCGGGTGGGCGTGCACCGTGAGGCCGGAGGCCTCCGCCGCGGCGCGCAGGGAGGGGGTGGTCTGCTCCACCCACTCGAAGGACTCCGGTATGCCGAGGTCCCGCTGGCGCGCCCGGACCCGGTCCACGTCGGCGGCGGTCGGCTCCCGGCCCGCCCGGCCGAGGGCGGGCCGGGCGTACAGGGGGTACCCGCCGTCCTCCTGCACGAAGAGGGTGAGCGGGCCGAAGTCCTCCGCCCGGCCCGCCGTCCGTGGCACGGCGTCGTAGAAGTGTTCCAGGGTGGTCAGTGTCGCGGTGAGCGTCATGGGCCGATCCAATCAACGGGAGCGGTCCTCACGCTCCTTCTTTGAGCACCCGCGAGATCAGCCGCTGCTGGGACTCCGTCAGCCGGGGATCGGCGCAGTACACCGTCCGGTCGTCGACCGTGATCTGGTAGCTGAAGCCGTCGGGGACGCCGATCGGGGGAGTGGTCCTGGCGCCGGCCACGGCCTCCTCGGCGAGGGTGTGCCACTGGCCCGCGTCGGGACGCCCCGCCGTGTCGACGGCGGCGAACTTCTCGATCCCGGCGAACCCTCCGGTGCGTTTCACTTGGATGCGCATGACCCCTGTCTAGTACGCCGCGGCCTCAGTCGGTAGGCACCACCCCGACCTGCTGCCAGGCCTTCACCAGTGCCCGCATCTCGTCACGGTCGCCGTAGCGGTCGAGGGTCACGGCGACGGTGGCCTTGGCGAAGTCCTTGAAGCTCGCGTCCACTTCCAGGCCGCCGACGGTCAGCACGTCGTACCAGATCTGTCCCGCACGCTCCCAGGCGTACCCGCCGAGGGCCGTGGCCAGGAGGTAGAAGGCGTGGTTGGGGATGCCGGAGTTGATGTGCACCCCGCCGTTGTCGCGGCCCGTGCGGACGTAGTCGTCCATCGTGGCCGGCTGGGGGTCCTTGCCGAGCACGTCGTCGTCGTACGCCGTGCCGGGGGCCCGCATCGAGCGGAGCGCGACGCCCGAGACGCGCGGGGCGAGCAGGCCGGCGCCGATCAGCCAGTCGGCCTGGTCGGCGGTCTGGCCGAGCGTGTACTGCTTGATCAGCGAGCCGAAGACGTCGGACACCGACTCGTTGAGGGCGCCGGGCTGCCCGAAGTAGGTGAGGTTGGCGGTGTACTGCGTGAGGCCGTGGGCCAGTTCGTGGCCGATGACGTCGACGGGCAGGGTGAAGTCGAGGAAGACCTCGCCGTCACCGTCGCCGAACACCATCTGCGAGCCGTCCCAGAAGGCGTTGCCGTAGTCCTCGTCGTAGTGCACGGTCGCGTCCAGCGGCAGTCCGCTGCCGTCGATGGAGTCGCGGCCGAAGGCGGACAGCAGGAGTTCGAAGGTGGCGCCGAGGCCGGCGTAGGCGCGGTTGACGGTGGCGTCGGAGCCCGGCTCGTCGCCCTCGGAGCGCACCTTGCGGCCGGGGAGGTCGGTGCCGTGCCCTGCGTCGTAGATCGTGCGCCGCGGCCGGCCGGAGGGGGCGGCGGCGGTGGGTGCGGCGGCGCCGACGACCGTGGTCATCCGGCGGTGGGTGCGCTGGAACGCGTCCCGCTCCAGGGTGCGGCGGGCGGGTCCGGCGACTACGGGGTCCCCGGCCTGGGCCAGCCTGTCGAGGACGTGGGGCGGGACGATCGTGCAGAAGACGGGCTCGTGCCCGGTGTTCGCGGTCATGGCTCGCAATGTGGCACTGAGTCACGCCTCTGTCACTACCTGCAACCGTGATTGATGAAATGAACCGCTAAAAGGAGTGAAGCCTCACACTTCGGACAACCCAGGTCGTGTATCCCGCATACTGATACAGAACCGCGTACCGCATGCGACTCCGCTAGGCTGCGACACATCATGCGTTTCGGGCTGCTTCTCCTTAGCTGCCGCGGCGAGGGCCTGTAGTCGAGGTCGACTCCCTCCCCGCGGTGTCTGGCGTTGCGGTGAAAACCCCGTCGCCCCGTCGGCCGCCTTCAGCGGACACACGAGGAGCCCCAAGCACCATGACCAGCCCCCAGAGCCATTCCGTCGGCCGCCCCACGCCCATCACCGCGGCGACCGTCGCGCAGAAGCCCTCCGGTATGCCGATTCACAAGTACGGCCGGTACGAGCAGGTCGACATCCCCGACCGCACCTGGCCCGACAAGCGCATCACCAAGGCGCCGCGCTGGCTGTCGACCGACCTGCGGGACGGCAACCAGGCGCTGATCGACCCGATGTCGCCCGCCCGCAAGCGCGCGATGTTCGATCTGCTGGTCAGGATGGGCTACAAGGAGATCGAGGTCGGCTTCCCCTCCTCCGGCGAGACCGACTTCGCCTTCGTACGGTCGATCATCGAAGAGGGCGCGATCCCCGAGGACGTCACGATCTCCGTACTGACCCAGGCCCGTGAGGACCTGATCGAGCGGACCGTGGAGTCCCTGCGCGGCGCGCACCGCGCCACCGTGCACCTGTACAACGCGACCGCGCCCGTCTTCCGCCGGGTCGTCTTCCGCGGCTCCAAGGAGGAGATCAAGCAGATCGCCGTCGACGGCACCCGCCTGGTCATGGAGTACGCCGACAAGATCCTGGGCGACGAGACCGCGTTCGGCTACCAGTACAGCCCGGAGATCTTCACCGACACCGAGCTGGACTTCGCCCTGGAGGTCTGCGAGGCGGTCATGGACGTCTGGCAGCCCGAGGCCGGCCGCGAGATCATCCTGAACCTGCCCGCCACCGTGGAGCGTTCGACGCCGTCCACGCACGCGGACCGCTTCGAGTGGATGTCCCGCAACCTGTCCCGCCGCGAGTACGTCTGCCTGTCCACCCACCCGCACAACGACCGCGGCACGGCCGTCGCCGCCGCCGAGCTGGCCGTCATGGCCGGCGCGGACCGGGTCGAGGGCTGCCTGTTCGGGCAGGGCGAGCGCACCGGCAACGTCGACCTGGTGACGCTGGGCATGAACCTGTTCTCCCAGGGCATCGACCCGCAGATCGACTTCTCGCAGATCGACGAGATCCGCCGCACCAGCGAGTACTGCAACCAGATGGAGATCCACCCGCGCCACCCCTACGCGGGCGATCTGGTCTACACCGCCTTCTCCGGCTCCCACCAGGACGCCATCAAGAAGGGCTTCGACGCCATGGAGGCCGACGCGGCCGCCCAGGGCAAGACCGTCGACGACATCGAGTGGGCCGTCCCGTACCTGCCCATCGACCCCAAGGACGTCGGCCGCTCCTACGAGGCCGTCATCCGGGTGAACTCGCAGTCCGGCAAGGGCGGCATCGCGTACGTCCTGAAGAACGACCACAAGCTGGACCTGCCGCGCCGTATGCAGATCGAGTTCTCGCGGATCATCCAGGCGAAGACGGACGCCGAGGGCGGAGAGGTCACCCCGCAGCAGATCTGGGACACCTTCCGGGACGAGTACCTGCCCAACGCCGAGAACCCCTGGGGCCGCATCCAGGTCAGGAACGGGCAGACGACGACGGACAAGGACGGCGTGGACACCCTCACCGTCGAAGCCGACGTCGACGGTGTCGAGACCGTGCTGACCGGGTCCGGCAACGGTCCGATCTCGGCCTTCTTCAACGCCCTGGAGGGCATCGGCGTCGACGCCCGGCTGCTGGACTACCAGGAGCACACGATGAGCGAGGGCGCCTCCGCGCAGGCCGCCTCGTACATCGAGTGCGCCATCGACGGAAAGGTGCTGTGGGGCATCGGCATCGACCCCAACACCACCCGCGCCTCGCTGAAGGCGGTTGTCTCCGCCGTCAACCGGGCGAGCCGCTGACTCACCCGTCCGGGTGCCCCGGCGTTCCCTTCGCGGAGCGCCGGGGCACCGGTGTATTCCGGCCATGGGCCCTTCGGCCCTCGCTGTATCCCGTTCGGGGTACTGACGCCGGCTCGCGGATGTGGCTAACATCACGCCCACGCGGCGATGTTGCCGGGGCGTTACGGGAGGTGCCGACGTGCTTCGAGAACCGCGAAGTCAACTCATGCGGATCTGCGGCATTCGCACCATTTGGACCACGGTTGGCGACGGCGAGTTCTTCTGTCCCGACTGCGGAGGCGACCGCAACTACCGGCGCCGCACCGGACGTCGCAGGTTCACCCTGCTCGGCGCTCCGCTGCTGCCGCGCGGGGTCACCGGGCCGATCGTCGAATGCGCCGCCTGCCACGGCCACTTCGGCACCGAGGTCCTCGACCACCCCACCAGCGTCCGCTTCTCGGCGATGCTCCGCGACGCCGTCCACACCGTCGCCCTCGCCGTGCTCACCGCGGGCGGCACCGGCTCCCGCTCCGTCCGCGCCAGCGCCGTCGACACCGTGCGCGCCGCAGGCTTCCCCGACTGCACCGAAGAACAGCTGATCACCCTCATCGAGGCCCTCGCCGCCGACACCGGACGGCTCGCCGGACCCTTCGCCGACCTCCCCGACGAAGTGCCCGAACACCTCGGCGACCCCGGCGGAACGACCCTCGCCATCGAACTCCACGAAGCGCTGGAACCCCTCGCACCGCACCTCGCCCCGGCCGGCCGTGAGTCGATCCTCCTCCAGGGCGCGCGCATCGCCCTCGCCGACGGCCCGTACACCCCGTCCGAACGCGACGTCCTCACCACCGTCGGCCGGGCCCTGCAACTGCGCCCCGACGACACGACCCGGCTGCTCGCCGCCGCCCGCGCGCCCTTCTGACACCGCCTTGCCCCGCGCCTTCGCCGTACTCCCCGCCGTTACTCCCCCGGGAGTAACGGCTGCCGTACGCCGCCCCGGGCAGTAGCCGCGATCCCCTCCCCACGCGCGACGAAACGGCCGCCGCGCGCCGGAAACCTGGGTGCATGCGGACACCCACTCAGACACCCGGTCAAGCAGCCGGTCAAACACCCGGTCAAGCAGCCAGTCAGGCACCCACGCGGACACCGCCACCCCGGACCGCTCGCGGGCGGGCGCTGCCCTGGGCGGTGCTGGCACTCTGGATCGCCGTCCTGGCCCTCGCCGGACCCCTCGCGGGAAAACTCTCCGGCGTCCAGCAGAACCGCGCCGTCGACTACCTGCCGGCAGGCGCCGACTCCACCAGGGTCGCCGAGATACAGGCGCAGATGCCCGGCGGCGAGTCCACCGACCTCGTCCTCGTCTACCACCGCGACGGCGGACTGACCGCCGCCGACCGCGCCACCGCGCGGGAACAGGTCGCCGCCGTGGCCGGCAGGCACGAACTCACCCACGAGCCCACGGGCATCCCGTCCGACGACGGCACCACCCTGATGTACGCCGTCTCCAGCACCGAACCCGGACAGGACGACGAGGCCAAGAACGCGTTCGTGAACGACGTCCGGGACACCGTGGAGGGAGGCGACGGGCTCAGCGCCGAGGCCGGCGGACCCGGCGCCCTGACCACCGACATGAGCGAGGTGTTCGGCTCCCTGGACGGCCCGCTGCTCTACACGACGGTCGCCGTCGTCGCCGTCCTGCTGATCCTCATCTACCGCAGCCCCCTGCTGTGGCTCGTGCCGCTGACCGTCGCGGGCATCGCCGACGCCCTGTCCATGGCCGTCACCTACGGCCTCAACCAGGCCTTCGACATCACCGTCAGCGGCCAGAGCGCCGGCGTCATGACCATCCTCGTCTTCGGCGCGGGCACCGACTACGCCCTGCTGCTCATCTCCCGCTACCGCGAGGAACTGCGCCGCACCCCGCACCCGTACGACGCGATGCGGACCACCCTGCGCGGCTGCGGACCCGCCGTACTCGCCTCCTCCGGAACCGTCGCCGCCGGCATGCTGTGCCTCCTCGCCGCCGACCTCAACAGCAGCCGCGGCATGGGCCCCACCGCCGCCGTCGGCGTCCTGTGCGCACTCCTGGCCATGCTGACCCTGCTGCCCGCGATCCTCGTACTGCTGGGCCGCCGCCTCTTCTGGCCGCTCGTCCCGGCGTACGGCAGCGAACCGAAGCGCCGCCGCTCCGTCTTCGCCGCCATGGGCGGTTCCGCAGGACGGCGCCCCGTCGCCGTTCTCGCCACCGGCGCCGCGGTGCTCGGCGCCCTCGCCCTCGGCACGCTCAACCTGCCCGGCGACCTCAAGCAGGAGGACTCCTTCGTCAGCAGGCCGGAGTCGGTCACCGCGATGAGCACCCTCGCCGATGCCTATCCCCAGCGGTCGAGCCGGCCCGTCGCCGTCGTCGTGCCCACCGAGCGGGCGGCCGAGGCGCTGGAGAAGGCCCGTACGACCGAGGGCGTCGCCGCGGTCGAACGCGGGCGCACCGGCGGCGGGTGGACCGAGATCGCCGTCATCGCCGAGGACGCGCCGCAGACCACGGGGGAGACCCGGACCATCGGGGCACTGCGCTCCGCACTCGGTGACGGGCCCGAGGGCGTCGGCGCGTACGTCGGCGGGGTCAGCGCCCAGGAGATCGACCTGGAGAGGACCAGCGAACGCGACCTGAAGACCGTCGTACCGCTCGTCCTCGCCTCCGTGCTGCTGATCCTGGTCGCCCTGCTGCGCAGCCTCGTCGGCCCGGCGATCCTCGTCGCCGCCGTCGTCGCCGTGTGGGGCGCCGCGCTCGGCATCGGCGGGCTCGTCTTCGGACCGCTCCTCGGTCTCGGGGGCACCGACCCGGGACTCGCCCTGCTGTCCTTCGTCTTCCTCGTCGCCCTCGGCGTCGACTACGGCATCTTCCTCATGCACCGGATGCGGGAGGAGTCCCTCACGGGCGCGGAACCGGCCGCCGCGGCGCTGACCGCGCTGCGCACCACGGGCGCGGTCATCGCCTCCGCGGGCCTCGTCCTCGCAGCGACCTTCGCGGTCCTGACGAACATGCCGCTCGTCCCGCTCGTCGAACTCGGCTTCGTCATCGCGGTCGGCGTCCTCCTCGACACCTTCCTCGTCCGCACCTATCTGGTGACCTCGGCGAGCCTCCTCCTCGGCCGCAGGGTGTGGTGGCCGGGCCGCCTCAGCCGCACCCCGGCAGCGGCCCCGGTCCCGGCCGTCCCGAAACCCGACCCGGTGGGCCGCGCATGACGGACCGTCCCCGGTGGGCCACGGCACGGCCCGGGCCCACCGCGTCCCCCGCGTCCCCGGACGCGCCCGCACGGGCCGCCACTCCGCGCGGCGCACGGTGGCGCCGGCCCTCCGGCCCCACCGTGCAGGCCGGGCCCGGCCCGGAGCCGGCCCCGGGCCGGCGGATGCCGGGCGGGCTCCTGCGGTGGCTGCGCGGCTCCGGGGCCGGCACGGACCTGAGGGCGGCGGGCGGCCGGATCAGTTCCGGTCAGCCGGTCCGGGGCCGGTTCCTGCGGTGGCTGCGCGGCTCCGGGGCCGGCACGGACCTGAGGGCGGCGGGCGGCCGGATCAGTTCCGGTCAGCCGGTCCGGGGCCGGTTCCTGCGGTGGCTGCGCGGCTCCGGGGCCGGCTCGGCCCCGGCCGCTCCCGGTGGGGCCGCCCTTGACCGGCGGATGCCGGGCGGAGTTGTGCGGTGGCTGGGCGGTGCCCGGTCCGGCACGGCCCCGGAGCCGGCGGGCGGCCGGACCACTTCGGGTCGGATCGGTTCCGGCCGGCCGGTGCGGTGTGGACTCCTGCGGTGGCTGCGCGGCTCCGGGGCCGGTACGGATCTGG
>NZ_JAAAXQ010000236.1 GCF_009916105.1 Streptomyces sp. GC420
TCGGGGAGCACCGCGGGGGCGGTCCCGGGCCGCTTGCCGGAAGGCGCTCCGTACCGTCCGGTAGACGGTGCAATTGCACATATTAAATTGACCTTTTGTAGGTAGGGGTTAAGTGTCCCCTCTGTCGAAACTCACTCGGTGACTCCCGTCACACGTCCGACATCTTGTCAGGCTTCGTTCTCGTGCGGTAAAAGCCGTCAGGTTACGGCGCGTTGCGCGTTCAGCCCCTGCCGGGACTGGCGTGGGGAAGCGCTTGCCGATCCGGGCGCGGCGGCGGCCGCCGAAGGCGGCGCGGGGGCCTCGGGGCCGTCGGGCGCGCAGGGAGACGTCTCCGCGGCTTTCACCGCCGCGGCGGCGGGCACCGCATCGGGGGCGCTCGCCGCCCCCTCCATGGCGAGCCTGAGAAGCCGGTGACAGACGGCGCAGTGCCGGGTGAGATGGCGGTAACCAGAAGCGGCGTTCAGATGCGCGCGCAGCAGAGCGCGCGTCGCGTGCCTCGCGGACGTCGGCATGCGTAACCTCCCGATCCCCTGTTCATGGGTTACCGGTGGCAGATGACGCCGTCAAGGGACACCGAAGCCCGGATTCGGCCGGATCGCCGGCCTCCGGGCCCGGCCCGGTCGGGACCGCTCCATGAGCGGCCGGCGACCGGAGGGCCCCGCCGGGGCCGGGCGCCGAACCGGCGAGGGCGGTTCGAGGGCGAGCGCGGGCCGGGCCGGGGGAATGAGCAAAAGCCCGCACCTCGAAAGGTACGGGCTTTTCTCGCTGCGGTCCTGACGGGATTTGAACCCGCGGCCTCCACCTTGACAGGGTGGCGAGCACTCCAAACTGCTCCACAGGACCAGATGTCGCAGCACTTGATCGTGCGCCGTGCTGCGAGAAGGACTCTACAGCAGCGCAGGCCCGCCGGTCGAACTGACTCTGCGCGAGTGGCCCGTCACGGCCGGGCAGGTCATGGGGCGACCGCGTCGATGGCCTTCACGATGCGCTTGTCCGAGACCGGGTGGGCGGTGCCGAGCGCGTGCGCGAAGTAGCTGACGCGGAGCTCCTCGATCATCCAACGGATGTCGAGGGCCTCCTGGGGGACGGGCCGGCCCTGCGGGAACTGCTCGAGCAGCCAGGCGTACTCGTCCTGCATCTCGTGGACCTTCCGCATCCGCGTCGTGTCCCGCTGCACGTTGGTGGGCATCTGCTGGAGCCGTCGGTCCACGGCGATGAGATAGCGCATCAGGTCCGGCAGCCTGCGCAGCCCCGTCGCCGTGACGAAGCCGGGCGGCACCAGGGCGTTCAGCTGCTCCCGCACGTCCTGGAGGTTGGCCAGCAGCGCTGGGCTGCCCGTGGCCTTCAGACGGCGCTCGCAGGCCTGCCAGGCGGCCAGGACCTGCTGCACCTGGCCCACCGTGCGGACGGTGGTCTCCACGAGGTCCGCACGCACCTTGTCGTACAGCTTGCGGTACGACTCCTCGTCCCACGCCGGTCCGCCGTGGTCGGCGATCAGCCGGTCGGCGGCGGCCGTCGCGCAGTCCTCGAACAGAGCCTGGATCGAGCCGTGCGGATTCGAAGACAGCGCGAGCTTCTGCTGGTTCGTCAGTCTGTCGGAGGCGAACTTGGCCGGATTGACGGGGATGTTCGACACGATCAGACGGCGCGTGCCGCGCCACATGGCCCGGGCCTGCTCAGCCTCGGTGTCGAAGAGGCGTACGGCAACCGTCTCCCCCTCGTCGACGAGCGCCGGGTACGCCTTGACGGGCTGGCCGGCCCGTCGGGTCTCGAAGACGCGGGGGAGCGAGCCGATCGTCCAGTCCTTGAGACCGGTGCGCTCGATACTCTCGCCGCCCGCACGCTCCGCCGTGGCCGCCGCGGCCTTGGAGAGGGCCTGGCGGGCCTTGGGGCGCAGCGCGAGTCGCAGCGCATCCAAATCCTTGTCCTCGGCCAGCTTGCGGCGCCGCTCGTCGACGATCCGGAAGGTGATCTCGAGGTGGTCGGGGACCCGGGAGAGGTCGAAGTCCTCCGCCGTGACGGGCACGCCGACCATCCGCTGCAGCTCCCGGGCGAGCGCGACGGGCAGCGGGTCCTGCCGCGGCACGGCGAGGTCCAGGAAGCGCCGGGCGAAGTCGGGCGCCGGTACGTAGTTGCGGCGGATCGGCTTCGGCAGTGACCGGATGAGTTCGGTGACCAGGTCATGCCGCAGGCCGGGGATCTGCCAGTCGAAGCCCTCGTCGGTCACCTGGTTGAGCACCTGGAGCGGGATGTGCACGGTGACGCCGTCGGCGTCCGCTCCGGGCTCGAACTGGTACGTGACCCGGAACTTCAGCTTCCCCTGCCGCCAGGAATCCGGGTAGTCGTCCTTGGTGACGGACTCGGCGGCCTCGCGGATGAGCATCGACCGCTCGAAGTCGAGGAGTTCGGGCTCCTCGCGCCGTTTGTGCTTCCACCAGGAGTCGAAGTGCGCCCCGGAGACCACGTGGTCCGGCACCCGCTGGTCGTAGAAGTCGAAGAGCGTGTCGTCGTCGACGAGGATGTCCCGGCGGCGCGCCCGGTGCTCCAGCTCCTCGACCTCGCCGAGGAGTTTGCGATTGTCATGGAAGAACTGGTGGTGGGTCCGCCAGTCGCCCTCGACGAGCGCGTTGCGGATGAACAGCTCCCGGGCCGTCTCCGGGTCGATCCGCCCGTAGTTGACCTTGCGCTGCGCCACGATCGGTACGCCGTACAGCGTGACCTTCTCGTACGCCATCACCGCGGCCTGGTCCTTCTCCCAGTGCGGTTCGCTGTAGGTGCGCTTGACGAGGTGCTGGGCCAGCGGCTCGACCCACTCCGGTTCGATCCTCGCGTTGACCCGCGCCCACAGGCGGGAGGTCTCGACGAGCTCGGCCGACATGATGAACTGCGGCGGCTTCTTGAAGAGCGCGGACCCCGGGAAGACGGCGAACTTGGCGTTCCGCGCCCCGAGGTACTCGTTCCTCGATGTGCTCCGCCCGCCGCCCTCCGTTCCGGCGCTCTTGACGTCCTTCATCCCGACGTGGGACAGCAGGCCGGCCAGCAGCGAGACATGGACGGCCTGGTCGGCGGCGTCCTGCTCGTTGAGGTGGATCCCCATCTGCTTGGCGACCGTCCGCAGCTGGGAGTAGATGTCCTGCCATTCGCGAATGCGCAGGTAATTGAGGTACTCCTGCTTGCACATGCGGCGGAAGGCGGAGGAGGACAGTTCCTTCTGCCGGTCGCGGATGTACCGCCAGAGATTGAGGAAGGCGAGGAAGTCGCTCGTCTCGTCCCGGAAGCGGGCGTGCTGCTGGTCGGCCTGCGCCTGCTTGTCGGAGGGCCGCTCGCGGGGGTCCTGGATGGACAGGGCGGCGGCGATCACCATGACCTCGCGCACACAGCCGTTGCGGTCCGCCTCCAGCACCATCCGGGCCAGCCGCGGGTCCACCGGCAGCTGGGCCAGCTTGCGGCCCTGCTGGGTGAGGCGCTTGCGGGGGTCCTTCTGCGCCGGGTCGAGGGCGCCGAGCTCCTGGAGCAGCTGGACGCCGTCGCGGATGTTGCGGTGGTCCGGCGGGTCGATGAAGGGGAACTTCTCGATCTCGCCGAGGCCGGCCGCGGTCATCTGGAGGATGACGGACGCCAGGTTCGTCCGCAGGATCTCGGCGTCGGTGAACTCCGGCCGGGAGAGGAAGTCGTCCTCGGAGTACAGACGGACGCAGATGCCGTCCGACGTACGGCCGCAGCGGCCCTTGCGCTGGTTGGCGCTGGCCTGGCTGACCGGCTCGATGGGCAGCCGCTGGACCTTGGTGCGGTGGCTGTACCGGGAGATGCGGGCCGTGCCCGGGTCGATGACGAACTTGATGCCGGGCACGGTCAGCGAGGTCTCGGCCACATTGGTGGCCAGGACGATCCGGCGGCCGCTGTGCTGCTGGAAGACGCGGTGCTGCTCGGCGTGCGAGAGCCGGGCGTACAGCGGCAGCACCTCGGTGCCCCGCAGCCTCCGCTTCTCCAGCGCGTCCGCGGTGTCGCGGATCTCCCGCTCGCCGGAGAGGAAGACCAGGATGTCGCCGGGGCCCTCCGCCTGGAGTTCGTCGACGGCGTCGCAGATCGCGGTGATCTGATCGCGGTCCGCGTCCTCGGAGTCCTCCTCCAGGAGGGGCCGGTAGCGGACCTCGACCGGATAGGTACGGCCGGAGACCTCCACGATGGGGGCGTCGCCGAAGTGCCGGGAGAACCGCTCGGGGTCGATGGTCGCCGAGGTGATGACGACCTTGAGGTCGGGGCGCCTCGGCAGCAGCTGCGCGATGTAGCCGAGCAGGAAGTCGATGTTCAGCGACCGCTCGTGGGCCTCGTCGATGATGATCGTGTCGTACGCGCGCAGCTCGCGGTCCGTCTGGATCTCGGCGAGCAGGATGCCGTCCGTCATGAGCTTGACGAAGGTCTCGTCACCGACCTGGTCGGTGAAGCGGACCTTCCAGCCGACGGCCTCGCCCAGGGGCGTGCGCAGCTCCTCCGCGATCCGCTCCGCCACCGTGCGGGCGGCGATCCGGCGGGGCTGGGTGTGCCCGATCATCCCGCGCACGCCGCGCCCCAGCTCCAGGCAGATCTTGGGGATCTGCGTGGTCTTGCCGGAGCCGGTCTCGCCCGCGACGATCACCACCTGATGATCGCGTATCGCCTCGGCGATGTCGTCCTTCTTCTGGCTGACCGGCAGCGACTCGGGATACGAGACCTCCGGCACCCGCGCCGCCCTGTGGGCCACACGCTGCGCGGACCTCGCGGCCTCGCCGGCGATCTCGTCGAGGACGGCCTGCCGGGCCTCGGGCTTGCGGATCCTGCGGGCGCCGTCGAGCCGGCGCCCGAGACGGTGGGCGTCGCGCAGCGACAGCTCTGCGAGCGTGGCCTGGAGATCGGCGAAGGAAGTAGACATACCTGCTTCAGGATCTCACCCGGCGGAAACCGGCCGCCAACCCATTTGGGGCGCGTCCTCCGCGGCGCCCCCTTCCGGTCCCCGTCCCGCGCCCGGCGGCCGGGCGCGGGACGGGCCGGACGCGCATGCACTCGCCCGCGTGCCGCGGCGCCCCGGGGACCTTGTGCCCGTCGCCCCGGCGCGGGCGGCCCGGGCGCACGACGCCGCAGGTGGGCGGCGGCGGGCGGCGCCTGGCCGCGCTGCGCGCGCCCTGCCGCGGCGTGCGCGCCGCCGGAGCCGTCCCGTCCGCCTCCGCGGGCCCGCACCGGGGGCCGCACCACCCTCGGCCGGCAGGCGGGCGGGGCCTGGGCCGTTCCCCGGTGTGGCGTACGTCTCCCGCGGGACGGTCTCCGAGAACGCCTCCTCGGAGACCGGTGACGCCCGGCCCCGGACCCTGCCCGGCCCCGGACCCTGCCCGGCCGCGGGCCTGCCGCGGGCCCGGGGAACGGCGAAGGCCCCGATCGTCACGATCGGGGCCTTCCGCTGTGGCTGGGGCCGGGGTCGAACCGGCGACCTTCCGCTTTTCAGGCCGTGTCCTGGAGATGCGGAGCCTGATCCCAAGGACTGCGGAGGGCTGCCGGTAGGCGCCTTTGTGTGCTGCTGTTGGCGTACGGGTTGGCGTACGACCGTGACGGTGAGCAGGGCCCTGGCGTCCCGATCTGCCCGTGGGGGAGGATGCGTGAGAGCACCAATCAACGAGGGCAGCATGGGGTGGGGATGGGACCGGGGGAGTCTGAGCGTGTGGCCGGCAGCACCGCGCCGACGGCGCAAGAAGCACGCGAAGTCTGGGCAGCGGAGGCGTATTCCATTCTCGTAGGCGTGGCGAAGACGTACCACGCAGTGATCCCTTATAAGGAGTTGGCGGAAGAGATCCAGAACAGGACGGGCATCCGCACCAAGACTCTCCTGCACAACTGGATCGGTCCGGTCCTGGGTCGGGTGGTGCGTGAAGCGCACCGCCGTGGTGAGCCTCCACTGACAGCCCTAGTGGTCCACACCCACGACGGCAAGGTCGGCAGCGGGTACAAGGAAGTTCTGGCGGTCGCTGGAGAACCGCCAGTAGAGGACGAGCTTGAGCGCGAGCACCACGCCGCTGAGGCGCGTCTCGCCTGCTACCGCCACTTCGGGGCAACCCTCCCGCCCGGCGGTGGTGTACCGGCACTCGCGCCCAGGCTGCAGGCCACTGTGGAGCGGAGCCATAAGAGCGTCGAGAAGCCCCCGCAGGTCTGTGAGGGCTGCTTCGTTCAACTGCCCTCGACGGGCGTTTGCGACTCGTGTGGCTAACCGACCAAGCCTCTGTTGATGTCAACGGTTGATGTCAGCCCACGTGCTCGGGAGCTGCGGTTTCGTCCGTGAATCCGTGCGATGCGGGTCCCGTTGCCCGCTGCGCGAGCCACCCTGACACCCTCGGTCCGCCGTTTACGGCGACCCCCTGGCGAACGGTCCGGACATGCCGGAATCCGTGGCTCAGGTAGTACGCCTGCAACCCGGCATTCGTCGTCCAGGCGTCCAGGCGAAGCCAGTCGGCACCCGCACGATAGCCACGGTCACCGGCCCAATCGAGCAACCGGCCACCGAGGCCCTGGCCTGCGTGCGTCCGTGCCACGGTCAGCTTGTTGATGAACAGGGAAGGCTCCCGTAGCTCTTCTACGGTCCACAGTCCCTCTTCCGCCACCGGGGTCAACGTGATCGTGGCCGCCGTGGCGTCACCGTCGCGCACCATGAACACTTCCCCCGCCTCAATGGTGGCGAGCAGCTTGTCAGCCGGGTAGGGACGCTGCCACTGGTCGGTACCGAGACGAGACAGCCAAGCTGCCGCCTCCTCCCGGAAGGCGAGCAGCTTGGCCAAGTCGTGCGGTCGCGCTGAGCAGATTCTCACTGAGGCTCGTTCTCTTCCCGGCCGGACAGGGTGCCGATCTCGTAGTTCATCTGGTTCAGGTCGCCCCGGAACGTGGTGACCGTGCAGCGGATCGGCTGATCCACTGAGTAGCCGGTACGCGTCCACAGCAGCACCGGAACCCCGGCGCCGATCTCCAAGAGGCGTGCCTCTTCGGGAGTCGGCATTCGCGCCGCGATCTCGTCGAAGTAGCCCACCTGCTCGATCCCGTGCGAGGCCAGATACCGGGTGGTCCCCTCTTCGATGTCACCCGGCTCAGCGAGCCGTGGGGACCGCTCCACCAGCCACCCCGGGTACCAGGTGGCCTGCGTCGACCACGGCACGTCATCGACATACCGGTGGCAGAACCGCAGAACCGTGGTGGACCCCACGTCGACCTTCAGCCGCTCCGCGACATCCGCGGATGCCGGAGTCATCTCGACTCGGAACGTCTGATGCGGTCGACGGCCGGCGTTCGTCACGTCCGTGCGGTACGCGTCGCCGTTCTGCGGGAAGTCCAGGTTCTCGAACCGGGACGCGTTGAGCTTGAACACCTCGTGCGACCGGACCTCGTAGCCCAACCCCTGGCTGGACGAAACGAGACCTTGGCTGACCAGGAGACTCAGCCCGTTCCTCACAGTGTTCCTCGAAGCGTCAAAGCGCTTCATCAGGTCGCTTTCCGACGGCAGCCGCGCGCCCGGCGCGTACGTGCCGCTGTCGATCTCTCGGCGCAGGGCATCGGCCACCTGCCGGTACTTCGGCTGCTTGCTCATGCCCCCATCATGACTCACTCGCTCAACTTGTTGGTACATGTAGGCCCCAATCCCTTGACGACTCACTGCCCGTCGGTGCAGCATCACTGCATCAGCTTGTACCAACAAGTTGAGCAAGCGGAGCAATTCCCTTGAGTTGCCTTCGCCTGCGCTGATGCAGAGGGCGGGGACGCTGCAATCCCGCTAAAGGCCAGGTGGAACAGGGTTTCGGCCCGTACTGGCGAGGTGGCCCGGTGACCGCGAGCAACGGCCGGAGAGTGGGGACCACGGTCCCCCTTGCAGTGCAACACCCATGCAGTCACGGCAGAGAGGAGCGACCGATGTACCGACGACATCGCCCGGCGCCGTCGCGCCTGACCAGCACGACGGCAACGCCCTCCGCGTCTCAGTGACCTCCGCAGCCTGGATCGCTGCGGCCGGTTGCCTCCCCTGCCCGTCCGGGCCCGCATCGCTGCGGCGCTCGTACGGACGGGGTGGCGGGGAGCCGGATGTTCCGACTTCAACGGCCAGCGGCCCCGGTGTCCTACCACCGGGGCCGCTGTTTTGGGCCGTTCCACCTGCTAGGGAGAACACGACCCATGATTCACATCGCTGCACTTCAGGCGGCCGTTACCGCCGTCGACTCCGACCGTGAACCGACGGCCGCGGAGCTGGATGCGATCGAGTACGAGATGCCGCTCATCCGGGCGGAGGTCGAGCTGCTGGACGCGCAGATCATCACGCTGGACCGCACCCCGACGGAGCTGGACGCACGGCGTATCCGCCGGGCTCGCCGGCGGGTGCTGGCCGCGCGTCGGGCGCTCGCCAACCGCCGCACCGCCGGTAGGTCCGGGGGTGCGGCATGAGTGCCCTGGAGACGGGTCTTGTCTGCGCTCATGCGGAGGTGAAGGCCGAGATCGCGCGGACGGACACCAAGGCGTCGCTGCTGCTGGCGTTCGTTGGCGCGCTGCTGGCCGGGGTGTGGACGGTCGCGAAGGACGCGGACCTTCCGGCCGCCGCCGTGGTGGTCGGCGGTGCCGGGGCGGTGGCGCTGGTCGCCGCTGCCGGGGTGCTGCTGTGGACGGTCCGCCCGAACCTGGGCGGCGCCCGGCCGGTGGGCTTCCCGCTGTGGGCGACGCTGACCGCCGAGGAGATCCGCACCGAGCTGGGCACAGACCGCCGCGCGCAGCACATCGCGGCCCTGTCCCGGATCGCGGTGGCCAAGTTCGCCCGGCTCAAGCGGGCCGTGGAGCTGATCTGCGGCGGCGGAGCGCTGCTCATCGTCGCCGCGCTGATCACGGCCGGGGGTGCGCTGTGAACCGGACCGGGAAGATCCTGCTCGTCCTCGCCCTCGTGGGCGTGGTCGGGATGGCGTTCCGGGTCTCCTGGAACGCGCTGCGGGACGTCGCCCACGCGATCGGGGCGGACGCGACGGCCGCGACCTTGTACCCGTTCGTCGTGGACGGACTGATGGCGCTGGCCCTGGTCGCCACGCTCGTCCTGGCGGGTCGTGACCGGGTGTTCGCGCTGCGGGTGCTCGCCACGTACACGATCGCCTCGCTCGTGCTGAACTACGTGCACGGGCTCGTGCCGGAGCTGCACGGCGGATCGGTCGACTGGGGACGGTTGGCCGACTGGGACCCGGCGAACTGGGCGCTCGTGCTGCTCGCCACCTCCCTGCCGGTCGGGGCGATCTACTTCGGCTCCGACCTGGTGGCCAAGGTGCTGCACCACCGACCGACGGCAGACGCAAACCAGGAGAAAAACGAACAGGCGACCGTAAATCAGTCGCCCTCTGAGCTGGACGTATCGGCCCCCGCTGCCCCGGTCCCGGTCGTGGAGCGGGTGCCCGCCGAGTCCGCCCCGATCGCACCGGCGCCGGTGATGGCGCTCCCGGCCGTCGACCGGCCGCAGCGCCGGGCGACCGGTCGGGTTCCCGAGGCGGCCCGATCACCCCGCCCGACCCGCACGGCGGACGAACTGCTCGCCGAGGCCCGATCGGTCACGGCCGACTGGCCGGACGCCGACCTGACCGCCGAGGCGATCCGAAAGGCCGTACGCACCGCCCCGGCAAAGGCCCGCGCGCTGCGCGACACCCTGCGCGCCGAACGCGCCGAGAACGACGGCGCCGGGTCCGCGGCGGTGGCGGCGTGACGTCCCCGACCTCCATGCTCCCGAAGGAGTCGCTGTGAAGCCGAGTGTTGCCACGCACAAGCTGTTCGGGCGCCGTGACATTGTGCGCGCGACCAAGCGTCTCGCCCCGGACGCCGCGCGGCTCGTGGACGGGTCGGTGCCGGGCCGGATGCCGCGTATCGAGGTCACCGTCACCACCACACGCGGGATGGCGGAACTGGCCGCCGCCGCCGATGTGGCGCTCGCCGGCGGGGTGGTTGACTCCCGCACCCGTTCCCGCGCGGAGCGGGATGCCCGGCGGACCGCGCGGGAGTCGGCCGGCCGTGCCGCCGCGCTGCCCGACGGCGGGGTGCTGATCCTGCTCAACGCCGAACAGCACCACAGTGCCGACGAGGTCGCCGTCACCCTCGTGCACGAGCTGACCCATGCCATGCAGTTCTCCCGGCGGGGGGTGCGTGAACGGATGACCGGCCACCTGCGCGACGCGCTCGGCATCGCCCGGCAGACCCGCCGCGCGCAGCGCGAGCACCTGCGGCTGCTCGCCCAGGAGGAGGCCGAGGCGTACGCCGCGGAACACCTGGCCACCCAGCTCACCTCCGCCGCCGCGGCCTGAACAGCTCCGTCCTGCCCAGCCACTTCACTCGAGGGAGAGTCCTGTGTTCGGTTCCCGTCACGACGTCGTTGTCGACCACGACGGTCACGGCTGGTTCAAGTGGCGCTGCTCCTGCGGCGCGCTCGGCTCGGGCCGCTCGCACGGCGACGCCTGGTCCCAGAGCCAGAAGCACATCAAGCGGGCCCGGTAGTCACCGCCTGCTCCACGGCACAACCCGGGGCGGCCGTCCGGCCAAGGAAACAGGCCGCCCCGGGCCCCTCCCATCCGCCCCCGCAGGGGCATGACAGGAGACCTTCATCATGACGGAGAACGTCGTCCACCTGTTCAAAGACGAACCCAACAACCCCACACCGCCCGCCGCCGTGACCGCCCCGGCCGCCGCGCCCGCAGCTGTGGCCGTACGGCCGGGGGCGGATCGGCTGTGGGTCCGCTCGGGCCGCGCGATGCGCACCGTGGTGACGCACGAGCGGACGAAGACCGCCGGCCGCGCGGTGGCGCGGCACGGCATGTACGTGATCGGCGGTACGAGGATCGTGACCCGCCGGGCGTGGGACGGCCGCACCGCCGCCCGCTACGAGCGCATGCTCCGCGCCGCCGAGGCCGCGGGGAATTACGAGGTTGCTGCCGAGTGGGAGGAGCGCGGGCGGCAGTTCCGCGCGGCCCGGCACCAGCGGCGCATGGACCTGCTCACCGCACCGATGGATGCCGCGAAGGGCATCGCGGCCGGGGCGGGCGTGACCGTGGGCGGGCTGCTGCTGCTCGGCATCGCGCTCGCGGTGGCCACGAAGGACATCGCGGATGTGGGCACGCCGCTGATGGCGCTGGTGGAGCTGATCCGCTGGATCATTCTCATCATCTCCGTGACCTGGGGACCGCTGGTCACGATCGGGCCGTGGGCCGCGCTGCTCGGAGTGTGGGCCGTCGGCCGCCACCAGCAGGCCGCACCCCGCTGGGCCCTGCCCGAGCGGGTCCGCAACGGCGAAGGCGAACCCATCACCCCGTCCATCGTGGTCAAGGCACTGCGGGACCTGGGCATCGCGCCGCTGCGCAACGCCATCAAGGACATGGGCGACGCCGGAGCGAGCATGCTGTCCCCGATCACGATCGCCGGATGCGGCGTGGAGGTCGACGTGACCCTGCCGTCCGGGGTGTCGACGGACGAGGTGCAGAAGCGGCGGCGGAAGCTGGCGGAGAACCTGGCCCGGCACGAGCACGAGGTGTTCATCACCATCCCGCCGGCCGCCCGCACGGTGCGGCTGTGGATCGCGGACTCGGGTGCGCTGGACGAGCCGATCGGCCCGTCCCCGCTCGTCACGGATGCGGACCTTCGGGCGAACTACAAGACCGGGCGCGCGCCGTGGGGTCAGGACCTGCGCGGCGACGCCGCCGCGCTGAGCCTGTATCAGCGGCACATGCTGGTCACCGGTCTGTCCAACCAGGGCAAGACCGCTGCTGTCCGCGCGCTCGCCCTGTGGCTCGCTTTCGATGCGAGCGTGGAGTTCCGGGTGGCGGACCTCAAGGGCGCCGGAGACTGGGCCATGTTCGACGGACTGGCCACCGTCCTCATCCAGGGCCCGACCGACGACCACGTCGTCCAGGCGACCGAGATGGTCGAATCCGGCGTCACCGAGATGGAACGCCGCCTGACCGCCCCGCCCGGAACGCAGTTCCCGCCGCTGATCGTGCTCGTCGACGAGGCGCAGGTGGCGTTCATGTGCCCGGCCGTCGACGAGGACAAGCGCCCCTACGGCGGCTCCAAGGCCACCTCCCGCTACTTCATGGCCGCGCGGAAGATCCACAACCAGGGGCGTGCGGTCAACGTGCTGCTGTGGGAGGGCACCCAGGACCCCACCGACCAGAACCTCCCCAAGCTCGTCCGCGAAGGCGCCCACACCCGCGCCTCCCTCGCCCTCGGCACCGAGTCCCAGGCCCGCATGGCGCTGGGCGACAAGGCCGTCGACGGCGGCGCCGCCCCGCACCTGCTGCGGCAGGGACTCGACAAGGGAACCCTGGTCGTCGCCTCCGACGGCATCGACATCCCCGCCGGGCAGGCATCCATCACCGTCCGCACCCACTACATCGACACCGACCAGGCAACCGACATCGCCAACCGCGCGAAGGCCCTGCGCGACGGCGTCACCACCCTGCGCGTCATCGAGCGGGACGAGGAGCGCGACCCGCTCGCGGACATCGCCACCGTCATCGGCACCGCCCCGCGGCTGTTCACCCAGGACGTCCTCGGACGCCTCACCGCGCTCAACGGTGCCGCCTACGGATCGTGGACGCACGCCGACCTCAAGCGCGTGCTGGAGGGCACCGGCGCCGAGCCGTACAAGTCCGACGGCCGCATGGTCGTCGGCCGCGACCGCCTCGCCCGCGCCCTCGCCAACCGCGACAACGACGATTCCGCTTCCGCCGCGAAGTAGAGGGAGCCGACCCCCGGCGGGCCAGGGAGACAGGGAGAACTCCCTGAACCCCTCCCTGACCCGCCTCCCTCACCCTGACCTGCACGAATGATCCATCAGGGAGTCAGGGAGGACCGCAGGTCAGCACCCTTCAAACCCCTCCACACCGCACCCCGCAGGGGGTGCCTCCACCTCCCTGCCCAACCACCGGAAGGGATTCCGCATGTACCCCGACCACACCCACCGCCCGCCCGCCGAACGGGCCGTGGAAGTC
>NZ_JAAAXQ010000237.1 GCF_009916105.1 Streptomyces sp. GC420
CGGCGGCCTCGTGCGCCGCGAACGCCGCCAGCGTGCCCGCCGCTCCGCCCAGTTGGGCGGGGAGCCTCAGGGCGGTCAGGCGGTCGTGGGCGTCCAGGACCAGGCAGCGCCAGCCCGCGGCCTTGAGCCCGAAGGTGGTGGGCACCGCGTGCTGCGTGAGGGTGCGGCCGGGCATGGGTGTGTCGCGGTGCGCGGCGGCCAGCCCGGCCAGGGCGGCGGCCGTCCGGGTGAGGTCGGCCAGGACGAGCCGTACGGTCCTGGAGGCCACGAGCATCAGCGCCGTGTCCAGGATGTCCTGGCTGGTGGCACCGCGGTGCACCCATTCCGCGTCGGCCGGGCCGACCGCGGCCCGCAGGGCGCCGACCAGGGGGATCACCGGGTTCCCGCCGGCGGACGCCCGCAGCGCCAGGTCGCGGATGTCGAAGGCGTCCGCGCGGCAGGCGGCCGTGACCCGCGCGGCCACCTCCGCGGGGGCCACCGCCCGCGTCAGCGCCGCCTCCGCGTCGAGGAGGGCCTGGACGAAGGCCGCGTCGCCCGTGGACGCCTCGGCCTCCGTGCCCGCCCACACCGGGGAGAGCAGGCCCAGGTCAGCTGAAGTCAAGGAAGACCGTCTCCCTCTCGCCCTGCAGATGGATGTCGAAACGGTAGGTGGGCACGCCCGCCTCCGGTTCGGCCTTCGCGAACAGGGTCTCGCGGCGCGCCGGGTCCAGCGAGTCGAGCAGCGGGTCCGACCCCGCGCCGGGCCCGTCGTCGGGCAGGTAGATCCGCGTGAACAGGTGGTGCAGCAGGCCCCGCGCGAAGACGCAGACACTGATGTACGGGGCGGCGGCCGGCGCCCCCGGAGGCAGCGTCCGTACCGCCCAGTGCCCGTCCGCGTCGGTCGGGACCCGCCCGAACCCGGTGAACCGCACCCCGTCACGGCCGACGTAACCGCCGGTCACGGGATCGCGGCGCAGGGACCCGGGGGCGCCCGCGAGCGACCCGGACGGGCCGGCCTGCCAGAACTCCAGGAGCGCGTCGGGGATCGGCGCGCCCGCGCCGTCGTACACGAAGCCGTGCACGCCGACCGTCCGCGGGTCGCCGGCGGGCGCCATCTCCCCGCCGTCCGGGAAGGGCAGCGCGTAGCCGTAGAAGGGGCCGACGGTGTGCGAGGGCGTCGGGCCCGGAGGGAGTGTGGTCATCGGCCTTCCTCGATCCAGGTGGCGGACGGTCCGTCGAGCACGATGTCCCAGCGGTAGCCGAGCGAGAACTCGGGCTGGGACAGCGAGTGGTCGTAGGTGGAGACCAGCCGCTCCCGCGCCTTGTCGTCCGTGACGGACTGAAGGATCGGGTCGTACGGGAAGAGCGGGTCACCCGGGAAGTACATCTGCGTCACCAGTCGCTGCGTGAACGCCGTGCCGAACAGCGAGAAGTGGATGTGGGCCGGGCGCCAGGCGTTGAGGTGGTTGCGCCAGGGGTAGGGACCGGGCTTGATCGTCGTGAAGTGGTACGAGCCGTCGTCGCCGGTGAGGACCCGGCCGACGCCCGTGAAGTTGGGGTCGAGGGGCGCCGGGTGCTGGTCGCGGTGGTGGGCGTAGCGCCCGGCGGCGTTGGCCTGCCAGATCTCGATCAGCTGGCCGCGCACCGGGCGGCCCGCGCTGTCCAGCAGCCGTCCGGAGACGGTGATCCGCTCGCCCAGCGGCTCGCCCTTGTGCTGCCGGGTGAGGTCGTTGTCGATCTCCGTGACGTCGGCGGGCCCGAAGACCGGGGTGTGCAGTTCCACCACCTCGGGGTCACCGCCGCCGACGGCGACCAGCGGCTGCTTGGGGTGACGGAGCACGCTGCTGCGGTACGGGGGGTAGTCCCGGGGTGGATGGACTGAGGGCGGCGCGCCGTTCGCCAGGGCCTTCTCGTAGGCGCTGCGCCTCTCCGCGATCTCGGTGTCGATGTCCGCCTGGGTCAGGACCGGGCGATTGCTCACGCTCATGTGGTCACGACTCCTTTCCGCCGGTCCGCCCGGGCGCGGTGCTGCGCACCACCAGGCAGGTTCCCGCGATTTAGTCAGTGTACTGATTATTTTCTCGCGAGGACGTAGACTTCCATCCGGTTCGAAGTACGTCAATGGGTCGGAGGGGCAGCCGTATGGGCGCGGGCGCGGTCGATCTGAGCACCCACCCCGGGCATCTCGCCCGGCGTCTGCAGCAGGCGCACTCGCTGCTGTGGAGCGTGATGGTCTCCGAGGAGACGACCTCCCCGCAGTTCGCCGTGCTCAACGCGCTGGTGGAGAAACCGGACATGGACCAGCGGACCCTCGGCGAGCGTGTCCACCTCGACCGTTCCACCATCGCCGACCTGGTCGCCCGGCTGGTCAGGCGCGGTCTGGTCGCCCGGGTCAGGGACCCGCTCGACGGGCGCCGCAACGTCCTCAAGCTCACCGAGGAGGGCGAGCGGCTCCATCGCAGACTGGTCACCCGCACCACCCGGATGAACCGCGTCTTCCTCGCGCCGCTGGACCCGGGGGAGCAGCAGACGCTGCTGCGGCTGATCGCCCGGGTGGCGGACGCGGCGGAGGAACTGCGCGGCTGACCCCACTCCTGCCCCGGGCGCCCGCGCCGGATCTCCCCGGCCCTGCTCCGGCCCTTTGGCTCCGCTCCGGCGGCTCTCCGGGACGGGCCCTGCCCGGGCAGTCGTCCGGTCGGTCCGCCCGACAGTCAGTGCACGTTCCGATATTCCCGAGCCCGGTGCGCCGGTGCGCCGGGCGCACTCAGCCCGCGAGGCCCTCGTACACCACCCCGGTGAGCCGCTGCGAGGCCTCCCACAGCAGTTCGCCCGCCCGGTCGTCCAGGGTCCACTTCGCGCGCGCCGCCTTCGCGGGGGAGCCGCGCCACTGGAGGAGGGCGGGGCCGGTGAAGGAGTCGGGGGCGACGCCGGGGGCCGTGGCGGCGTAGAGCGTCGGCAGCGCACCGGCCTCCGGCGACTGGGCGGCGAGCCGGTTGCCGAACGCGATGACCCGCTCGACGGCCCTGCGGTTCTCCATCTTCGCGCCCGCCGTCTGGAGGTTGGTGGCCGCGTACCCGGGGTGCGCGGCGGCGGCCACGACGTCCGAGCCGGCCGCGGCGAGCCGTCGCGCCAGCTCGTGGGTGAACAGCAGGTTGGCGCTCTTGGAACGGGAGTACGCCGGCCAGCGGCGGTAGCCGCGCTCGCTGTTGAGGCCGGCCGGATCGATGTTCGCCATCATGTGCATCATGCTGGAGACGGTCACCACACGGGCTCCGGACGGTGCCGCCAGCAGCCGGGGGAGCAGAAGGCCCGTCAGCGCGAAGTGGCCGAGGTGATTGACGCCGAACTGCCGCTCGAAGCCGTCGGCGGTCGTCCCGTACGGAAGGGCCATCACCCCGGCGTTGTTGACCAGCAGATCGAGAGTGTCCCGCTCGTCCGCGTACCGCCGCGCGAAGTTCCGCACGGAGGACAGGTCCCCGAGGTCGACCAGGGCGAGCTCGATCCGGGCCCCCGGCAGCTCCTCGCGCAGCGCCGCCTCCGCGCGGCGGCCGCGTACCTCGTCGCGGCAGGCCAGCACCACCTCGGCGCCGTGCCGGGCCAGCTCGCGGGCGGTGGCCAGTCCGATGCCGCTGTTGGCGCCGGTGACCACGGCCGTACGGCCGCTCTGGTCGGGGATGTCGCTCGCGTTCCAGCCCATCGCGTCCGCTCCTCCTCGTGCCTTCGCCGTCCGGGTGCTCCCGCGCCGGCTGTTCGGACGGGAGGCCGGGGGCAGTGGTCCGCCCACGGGGCAGCAGCGTAGGTGCACGGGGCCCGGGTGTGGACCCATTGCCGGCCGCCAGACGCGTTGACGCCTGTCACTCCCGTCCCTAAAGTTTCGGCCGCACTGCCGAAACATCGCCTCGTCGAACCGTCGAACCGTCGAACCGTCGAACCATCGAACTCTCGAAATCAGCAGCACCCTCCCCGAAGGCCCGGAGGGACGGAACGAGAGAGGGACGACCATGAAGAGACTCGGGGCCTCAGGGCCCGGCACCTTGGGCAGGGCCGCCGCCGGCGTCCTCGCGGCGGCCGTCGCGATCGTCGGACTCGCCGCCCCCGCACAGGCCGCGGAACCCGTCCTGCGTGACCTCGCCCAGGCCGAGGGCGTCTACTACGGCACCGCCGTGACCGCCTCGAAGCTGACCGGCACCTATGGATCGATCACCGGGACCCAGTTCGGCTCCATCACCCCCGGCAACGAGATGAAATGGGGATCGGTCGAACCGAGCCGCGGCAGTTTCAACTGGTCGGGCGCCGACGCCGTCGTCGACTTCGCCGAGGCCAACGGCCAGAAGGTCCGCGGTCACACCCTCGTCTGGCACAGCCAGATGCCGGGCTGGCTCGCCGACGGAACGTTCAGCGACGCCGAACTGCGCACCATCATGACCGACCACGTCACCACCGAGGTCACCCGCTACAGGGGCCGCATCGATCACTGGGACGTCGTCAACGAGCCGCTCAACGAAGACGGCACCATGCGGGCCGGCAAGTTCTACAACCAGCTCGGCGAGTCCTACATCGCCGACGCCTTCCACGCCGCCCGGGCCGCCGACCCCGGCGCGAAGCTCTACATCAACGACTACAACACCGACGGCACGGGCGCGAAGAGCGACGGGATGTACGAGCTGGTCGAACGGCTCAAGGCACAGGGCGTCCCGATCGACGGCGTGGGCTTCCAGGGCCACCTCATCCTCGGCCAGGTCCCCTCCACACTCCGGGCGAACCTCCAGCGCTTCGCCGACCTGGGCGTGGACGTGGCCGTCACCGAACTCGACATCCGGATGGACCTGCCCGCCACCGACGCGAAACTCCAGCAGCAGAAGGCCGAGTTCAAGGCTGTCACCGCCGCCTGCCTCGCCGTCGCCCGCTGCGCGGGCGTCACCGCCTGGGGCTTCACCGACTCCGACTCGTGGATCCCGGACGTCTTCCCGGGCCAGGGCGCCGCCACGCCGTACGACGAGAGCTTCCGGCCCAAGCGCGCCTACTACGGCATCGCCGAGGCGCTCGGCTGGACCGGCGGCGACGACCCCGCCCCGGGCGCATGCTCGGCGGTGTACGCCGTCAGCAATCAGTGGAACACCGGCTTCACCGCGAACGTCACGGTGACCAACACCGGTTCCGCGCCGATCAGCGGCTGGAAGGTGGAGTGGACCTGGCCCTCGGGACAGAGCGTCACCCAGGCATGGAACGCCGCCGTCACCCAGTCGGGCAGCCAGGTCAGCGCCGTCGACGCCGGCTACAACGGGAGCGTCGGCGCCGGCTCCGCCGTGACATTCGGCCTCAACGGCAGCTGGAGCGGCAGCAACACCGCCCCGGCCGCCCTCACCTGCACGGCGTCCTGAGCGTCCTGACCGCGCACGGCCTTCGGGGCCCGGCACCCGCCTGACCCCGAAGGCCGCCGTACGGTCCTGGTCCTCCCCGGTCCTCAGCGCAGGGCGGGCGGCGCCACCGACGTACGCACGTCGTACGCCTCGATCGTGACCTCGTCGTCGTCCAGGCAGCGCCCGGTCGCCAGGTCGAAGCGCTGCTTCAGCAGCGGCGAGGCGACGAACGGCCGCCCGTCCGCCGAGCCGACCAGGCCCCGCGACAGGACGTACGCGCCGGTGAACGGGTCCTGGTTGCCGACGGCGTACGGCGTGCCGGTGCGGTCGACGAAGACGGCGACCTGCCGGCCGTCCGGGAGGAGCGCCGCGACACCCCGGCCGGGGATCAGCGCGGACAGCTCGCACACCGGGAACCACTCGTCGGCGACACGGAGTTCAAGGCGGACATCGGTCCGCTCGGGAGCGATCGTCATCGGGCGGCGCTTCCTTCCAGGGTACGGATCTGCAGCAGCGGCAGCTCGGCGGGCTCGGGCTTGATCTGGTCGCGCTCGGGGACGAACCGCACGGTCGGATCCGGCGCTTCCGGCGCGTTGACGAAGGACACGAAGCGGGCCAGCCGCTCCGGGTCGTTGATGGTCTCGGCCCACTCGTCCCGGTAGTTCGCGACGTGGTCGGCCATCAGTGCCTCCAGCTCGTCGCAGATGCCGAGCGAGTCGTGCACCACCACGCCCCGGACGTGGTCGAGGCCGCCATCGATGCGCTCCAGCCAGGTCGAGGTGCGCTCCAGCCGGTCGGCGGTGCGGATGTAGAACATCAGGAACCGGTCGATGAGCCGGATCAGTTCGGCGTCGGAGAGGTCCTGCGCGAGGAGGTCGGCGTGGCGCGGGGTCGCGCCGCCGTTGCCGCCGACGTACAGGTTCCAGCCGTTGGCCGTGGCGATGACACCGAAGTCCTTCGACTGGGCCTCGGCGCACTCGCGCTGGCAGCCGGAGACCGCCGACTTCAGCTTGTGCGGCGAACGCAGGCCCCGGTAGCGCAGCTCCAGGTCGATCGCCATGCGCACCGAGTCCTGCACGCCGTAGCGGCACCAGGTCTGTCCCACACAGGACTTCACCGTCCGCAGGGCCTTGCCGTACGCGTGGCCCGACTCGAATCCGGCGTCCACCAGCCGGGCCCAGATCATCGGCAGCTGGTCCACGCGGGCGCCGAACATGTCGATCCGCTGACCGCCCGTGATCTTCGTGTAGAGCCCGAAGTCGCGGGCCACCTCACCGATCACGATCAGCTTCTCGGGCGTGATCTCGCCGCCGGGGATGCGCGGCACGATCGAGTACGAACCGTTCTTCTGCATATTGGCGAGGAAGTGGTCGTTGGTGTCCTGCAGCGCCGCCTGCTCGCCCGCCAGCACATAGCCGTCGGCGCCGATGGTGGGCGCCAGTGAGGCGATGATCGAGCCGACCGTCGGCTTGCACACCTCGCAGCCGTCGCCGCCCCTGGCCGCTTCCCGCCCGTGGTTGTCCAGGAGCGTCTGGTACGAGGTGATGCGCAGGGTGCGGACGATCTCGTACAGCTCCTGCCGGGTCTGCGCGAAGCAGCCGCACAGGCCCTTGTCGACGACGACGCCCGAGGCCTCCAGCTCCGCCGTGACCAGCTGGCCCAGCACCTTCACGCAACTGCCGCAGCCGGTGCCCGCCTTGGTGCACTTCTTCACCTCGGGCACGGTGGTGCAGCTGTGCTCGGTGACCGCGGCCCGGATCGTGCCCTTGCTGACGTTGTGGCAGGAGCAGATGACCGCCTCGTCGGGCAGCGCCGAGGGACCGATCTGCACCGGGCCGCCCGCGCCGGCCGGCAGCACCAGCTGCTCGGGCGCGACCGGGGGGACGCTGCCCGTCAGCGGCCGCAGCGTGCCGTACGCCTCCGCGTCACCGACCAGGATGCCGCCGAGCAGCTCGCCGTCACGGCCGATGACCAGCTTCTTGTAGATCCCGGAGCGGGAGTCGGAGTACACGACGTCGAGGCAGCCCTCGGCGGTGCCGTGCGCGTCGCCGAAGGAGGCCACGTCCACACCGAGGAGCTTGAGCTTGGTGGACAGGTCGGCGCCCGTGAAGGACCGCCGCTCACCGGTGATCGTGTCGGCGGCGGTCTCCGCCTGCTCGTATCCGGGCGCCACCAGGCCGTACACCCGGCCGTCGGCGGCCAGCGCGCACTCGCCGATCGCGAACACGTCCGGGTCGGTGACGGTCCTGCACTGCTCGTCGACCGTGATGCCGCCGCGCTCGCCGACCGCCAGGCCGCAGTCCCTGGCCAGCTGGTCACGGGGCCGCACACCGGCGGAGAAGACGACCAGGTCCGTGTCCACGGTGGAGCCGTCGCTCAGCGCCATGCCGGTCACGGCGCCGTTCGCGGTGAGGACCTCCTGGGTGCCGACGCCCGTGTGGACGGTCAGCCCCATGCCCTCGATGGTGCGCAGCAGCGCCGCGCCACCGCCCTCGTCGACCTGCACCGGCATCAGCCGGGGCGCGAACTCCACGATGTGCGTGTCCAGGCCGAGGCCCTTCAGCGCGCCCGCAGCCTCGAGACCGAGCAGCCCGCCGCCGACCACCGCGCCGGTCGTGGAGTTCTTCGCGTACTCCTCGATCGCGAGCAGGTCCTCGATGGTGCGGTAGACGAAGCAGCCGGTCGCGTCCTTGCCCGGGACGGGCGGCACGAAGGGGTAGGAACCGGTGGCCAGGACGAGGGTGTCGTACGCGTACGTCCGCCCGGAGCGGGCGGTGACCGTCTTCGCCGTACGGTCAATCGTTTCGGCGGGGTCGTCGAGGTGCAGCTCGATGCCGTGCCGGTCGATGAAACCGTCCTCGACCATGCACAGGTCCTCGGGCGTCCGGCCCGAGAAGTACGAGGTCAGCTGGACGCGGTCGTAAGCGGCCCGGGGCTCCTCCGCGAGAACGACGATCCGCGCGCGGTCCGTCACCCCCCGCTCGGCGAGGGCTTCCAGGAAGCGCTGGCCGACCATGCCGTGCCCGACCAGCACGATCGTCTCAGTGGTCTCCGTGGACATTCTCAGAAGCCTCCGTTGTCGGTGAGCAGATGAAGCAGAGGTGCGGAGGGGAGCGGCTCGTCGCCCTCCCAGGCCCGCGCGAGCGCGCCCACGGTCCCCAGGTCGCCGAGCAGCACACCGCCGACGAGCCGGTCCCCGCGCACGACGACCTTCCGGTACGCCCTGCGGGTCGCGTCCGACAGATGGACGACGTCGTCCCCCGGCCGCGGCACGGTCTCGCCGAACGCGGCGAGGTCCAGATGGACGGCTCCGCCGAGAGTGAGCCGGGTGAGAGCCCGGGTGCCGGTGTACCGGGGCCGCGCCGCGCGCCCGTCACCCCCGGCGCCGGGCGCGCCGTCGGCGGCCGTGTCACCGGGCCGGACCGCTGCCGGTCCGGCTGCCGGGCCGACCGCACCTGCGGTCGCGGCCCCGTCCCCCGCGCCGGTGGCGGCCGCGGGGCGGATCGCGCCGTCCCCGGCCCGCCGGACGCGCCCGGCGCCACCGGCTCCTGCCGTCCCGGTTCCGGCGGCGGCCGGGCGGGAGACGGCCGGTGCGGGGCCCGCGGCCGCGCGGCCCGTGCCGGTGGTCGCGGCGACGCCCGCGCCGACCGGCGTCGGTGAGGCTGCCGGTGCGTCCGTGTCACCAGCCGGGCCGGGTGCCCGGTTGCCGGGGCCGGAGACGACCGCGGGCGCGCTCGCGCTGGCCGCTCCCGTCCCAGCCGCGCCGTTCGCCAGGACCGGGGTTCCGGCCTTCGCCGACGGTGCGCCCTCGGCTCCCGCCGTCCCGGTCCCGGCTCCCGTCCCCGTTCCGGCGGCGGCCGTGGCGGTCGCGGGCGTGCTCGCGTCGACCGCTCCTGCTCCAGCCGCGCCGTTCGCCAGGACCGGGGTTCCGGCCTTCGCCGACCGCGCGCCATCGGCTCCCGCGGTCCCGGCTCCCGTCCCCGTTCCGGCGGCGCCCGTGGTCGCGGTGCTGTCCGCGCCGTCGGCCACGACCGGGGTGCCCGCCGGCGCCGCTTCCAGGAGCAGCACCCGGGCCAGCACGTCGGCCTGTTCCAGTGCCGGGCCCGCGAGCCCGTACGTCGTGCCGTCGTGCTCGGCGCAGTCGCCGATCGCGAAGATGTGGGGGTCGGAGGTGCGCAGTTCGTCGTCGACGACGATGCCGCGTGCCACCTCCAGCCCGGCCGCCTGGGCGAGGCCGACCCGTGGCCGTACCCCGCAGGCGATCACCACGAGGTCGGCGGCCAGCTCGAAACCGTCGGCGAGTTCCACGGCGCGCACGACCCGGCACCCGCGTTCGCCGCCGTGCCGGGCGGCCCTGAGCAGTGCGGCGAGTCGCGCCGCGGCGGTGTTGCGCCCGGCGCCGTCGCCGGGCGTGCCCGCCGGGCGGGCCGGTGCCGCCCCCGCGCCGTCGCCGGAAGACGTCTCCGCGCCGGTGGTCTCGGTCCGCAGGCCGCGCACCCGGCACTCCGTGTGGATCTCCACCCCGAGGGACTCGAGGTGGCCGTGCAGGAGGCGTGCGGCCTGCTCGTCGAGCTGGCGCTCCATCAGGTGCTCGCCCTGCTGGGCCAGCACCACCTGCGCGCCGCGCTCCGCCAGGGCACGCGCCGCCGACACGCCGAGCAGTCCGCCGCCGATGACCACGGCCCGGGTGCCGGGCGCCACCGCGGCGCCGAGCGCCAGGCAGTCGTCCATGGTCCGGAAGGCGTGGACACCCTCGGGCAGCTCGCGGCCGTCCCCGTCGAAGAGGCCGCGCAGCGGCGGCAGCACCGGGTTGGAGCCGGTGGCCAGCACCAGCCGCCCGTAGGGGACGACGCTGCCGTCGTCGCAGTGCACCCGGCGCTCGGCGCGGTCGATCCTTATCACCCGCACGCCCCGCCGCACCGTGGCTGGCGCCTGCGGCAGCCGGATCACCTCCGCGTCGTAGCGGCCCGCGAGGACCTCCGCGAGAAGCACCCGGTTGTACGGTTCGTGTGTCTCCTCGCCGATGACGGTCACGCCGGCCGGCGTCCGCGCCGCCGCGCCCGCAGGCGCCGGGGAGGCACCGGCCAGCTGACGGGTCAGCCGCGCGCCCGCCATTCCACCGCCCACCACCACGATCTCCGAAGTCATACCGGAAGCCTGCGGGGCGGCTGTTTCCCGGCAGCATCACTCCCGTTTCCCGGAAGCAACCTCCCCCTCCCCTTCTCGCCGGGCCGGATGTGAGGCTGTGAGGAACGGCCCCGGCGGGCAGCGGCGGCGCCCGGCGGAGAGGCACGGCACCGGCAACCGCTTGGACGTACCACCTATCCGCTTCGTAGGCTCCACCGGTGCCTGACATACCGCTGACCACCGTCCTCGTCCTGTGTCTTGCCGCGGCCGCCGCGGGCTGGATCGACGCCGTGGTCGGCGGAGGCGGACTGCTGCTCCTCCCTGCCCTGCTGCTGGGGCTGCCGCAGGTACCCGCGGCGCACGTACTCGGCACCAACAAGGCGGTCGCGATCGTCGGGACGTCCGGCGCGGCCCTCACCTACGTCCGCCGCGCCCCTGTCGACGTGGGGACGGCGGCTCGGATCGGCTCGGCCGCGCTCGCCGGCTCGATGGCCGGCGCCTCCTTCGCGGCCGGGATCAGCAGCGACGTACTGCGGCCGGTCATCATGGCCGTCCTGCTGGCCGTGGCCGCGTTCGTCCTGCTGAGGCCCGCCTTCGGCACCGCTTCCGCATCGGCGGCCGGGCCCGCCGGCCCCCGCCGTCTCGCCGCCGCGATCCTTGTGTGCGGCGCCGGGACCGGCTTCTACGACGGGCTGGTCGGACCCGGCACCGGCACCTTCCTCGTCCTGTCCCTCACCGCCGTGCTGCGCATGGACCTGGTCACGGCCTCGGCGACCGCGAAGATCGTGAACGTCTGCACCAATCTCGGGGCGCTGGCGATGTTCGCGTACCAGGGCACGGTGCTGTGGCGGCTCGCCGCCGTGATGGCCGTGTTCAACCTGGCGGGCGGCACGGCGGGCGCGCACATGGCGCTGAAGAAGGGCAGCGGCTTCGTACGGATCGTCCTGCTCGTCGTGGTCTTCTCGCTCGTGGCGAGGCTCGCCCACGAGCAGTGGTCGGCCTGACCCGCCGGTCCGTCACTTGACCTCGACATTGCTTGAGGTATCAGGCTGCTCGGTATGGACACCATGCAACCGGACTCCCGTACTCCGCTGCGCCTCGCCGTGATCGTCGGCAGCAACCGCGAGGGCCGTTTCGCGCCCAGAGTGGCCGACTGGTTCCGCGGGATCGCGGAACAGCGCACCGATCTCACCGTCGACGTGGTCGATCTCGGGGGCGCCGAACTGCCCACCGCGCTGAGCTCCGCGCCGCCGCCCGCAGCCGCCAGGTCCCTCGCCGCGATCACGCTGGCACTCGACGCGGCCGAGGCGTTCGTCGTCATCACCCCGGAGTACAACCACTCCTATCCCTCATCCCTCAAGGCCCTCGTCGACTGGCACTTCGTCCAGTGGCAGGCCAAGCCCGTCGCCTTCGTCTCGTACGGCGGGATGTCCGGCGGGCTGCGCGCCGTGGAGCACCTGCGGCAGGTCTTCGCCGAACTCCACGCCGTCACGGTCAGGGACACCGTCAGCTTCCACAACGCGCACGGTCTCTTCGCGGAGGACGGTCCGAAGGACTCTGAGGGTGCCGCGGGTGCCGCGGGAGCCGCGAAGTCCCTGCTCGACCAGGTCGTGTGGTGGGGCCTGGCACTGCGGGAGGCGAAGCGCAGGAGGCCCTACACCGCGTGAGGGGCCGGGTCCCGTCGCCGTACGGTTCGGGCGGTGCCCCTGATCACCGTACGGTTCGGGCGGTGCTTCCGTCACCGTCCGGCTCGGGCGGTGCCCCTGATCACCGTACGGCTCGGGCGGTGCCCCTGATCGCCGTCCGGCTCAGGCGGTGCTTCCGTCACCGTCCGGGATGGGCTGCTCCGTCCAGATGCACTTGCCCGAGTCCGTGTAACGGGTCCCCCAGCGCTGGGAGAGGGCGGCGACGAGCTGGAGGCCGCGGCCTCCCTCGTCGGTGGCGGCGGCGCGCCGGATGTGAGGCGTGGTCAGGCTGCCGTCGGACACCTCGCAGATGAGGGTGCGGCTGCGGAGCAGACGCAGGCTGATGGGGCCCTTGGCATGGCGGATGACATTGCCGATGAGTTCACTGGCGAGCAGTTCGGTGGTCATGGTGAGCTCGTCCAGGTCCCAGACGGCCAGTTGGTCGCGGATCAGACGGCGAGCCTGGCCGGCGGCCACGGGGTCCTCGGGCAGGGCCCAGACCGCGATGTCGTCCTTCTCGGTGCGGTGGACCCGTGTGATCAGGAGGGCCGCGTCGTCGGCGACGGGGCTGCCCTCCGGGAGCAGGGCGGCGGTGACGGCGTCGCCGAGGGTGCCGAGGCCTTCGGCCGTGCCGCGGGAGCCGATGGCGGACAGGGTGCGTGCGAGTTCGGCCAGCCCCTCGTCGATGTCCCGTTCGGCCGCCTCGATGAGGCCGTCGGTGTAGAGGACCAGCAGGCTGCTGTCGGGCAGGTGGCAGGTGGCGGTGGTGAACGGCGGGGTGG